>DUFN01000012.1 GCA_013331935.1 Nanobdellota archaeon
ACTTCGTTGAATCTCTTTTCATCGTATTTGGCCATGTCCATCTTGTTGATGCCAATTATCATCTGAGGGACACCGAGTGTTTTTGCCAGAAATACGTGTTCTTTTGTCTGTTCCTGAATGCCGTCGCCAGGGTTTGCAGAAACTACAAGTAAGGCTGCATCTGCCTGTGATGTTCCTGTAATCATGTTTTTGATAAAGTCTTTGTGGCCTGGTGCATCTATAATTGTAAACATATATTTTTGTGTTGGGAATTCCTGATATGACAAATCGATTGTAACTCCACGTTCCTGCTCTTCTTTGGCTTTGTCCATAACGAAGGCGAATTCGAAGCCGACCTTGCCCTTTTCAGCTGCAAGCTGCTTGAGTTTATCCAATTCCTGCACAGTTATNNACCAGGTTTACGTGTGGTTTCTTTTCTGCCATTTTCGGTTTTCACCTAACAAACAGGTTCTTTTCTTTCGCATTTTTAAACCTTTCCATTGGCTAAATCGGCTAATAGAGGCTGTGCGGTATTGGAAATATAGCCATATAGAAAAATTTATAAACTAATTCTCTTTTCCTTACACTATAAAACGACGTCCGCTGGACTACCGTAAAATTGATGCTGGTGTGCGAGACTTAGTCCGCTTGCTTAACGAAATCCCATTCATCGCAACTGAATCTAGCTGTGAAGGCCACCTTAGAAATTCTACTTTTGTGTTTGTGCCATCTAAATCACCTACCCGCAGAACTGCGCATGGAGAAAAAGTATTTGCAGATAAGGGCTATGCTTTTGTTGACGGCGGGCATATAATGTTCCGGTGCGATAAAAGATATAATCATGCTAAGGCCTTTTTAAGCGATTTGGAAGGGCTAGCAGAAAAATATGATTTCTTTAGCATTCGAGTGTGTCCATCCAAACAGGCTAGATATTATTTGGTGCGCACAGATATTCCTGTGAAACCAGAAACTATTGCAAATTTTGTTGTAGCAGACATCCCATTCGACGCGTATAAAACTAAAACCAAACAATTCCACCAAGTTAAAATTGCCGAAGGACAAAACAGGCTGGATGAATTCGAAAAATGCTGGAGAGATGTGCGCGAAATTGCCAAAAAATATATTCCTAATTAAAAATTGGCTTCGGCAGTTCTTTAGGCAAACAGTAACCTTTAAATAACAGTTGTTTTATATAAATAACATATGTTATATAAAAATAACGTCATGCAGCAGTTTATGGATAAACCCACAAGCAGGTTCCAGCTTAGAGAGCTGGCCCGCCTCACACACCTATCGACAACTGGAGTAAAGGCAGCCCTAAAGCGATTGCTTGCTGAAAAGATAATCAAAACAGAGCGGGAAAAAAGTTACCTGTTCTACAAAGCGAATTTTGACGCCCAAGAATATAAGTGGACGAAAAAGTTTTACAACATCGCCCGCATAGTATCGTCAGGCTTGCTCAAATACGTAGATGAAGAGCTTAACAGGCCTGAAGCGATTACATTGTTTGGCTCTGCGGCCCGCGGCGAAGACGCAGAAAAGTCAGATATTGATATTTTTGTGTTATCTGAAAATAAAAAAGAATTACATTTAAAACAATTTGAAAAAAAGCTTGGCAAACCAATTGCGTTGCAAATATTTAACCGGGAAGAATTTGAAACCGCAAAACGTAAAAACAAAGAATTTATTAATAATATTGTGAACGGTATTTTGCTGAAAGGCCACATACAAATACTATGAGATCCATATTCGCGGCGCTTATTGCGTTACTGAAGAAGGCTGGCGTGATTTAGTTAATCCAAAATCGGTTTCTGCAACTCACAAATCTAATCTGCCATAAACTCTTGGCCGCTTGTCAATTTTAGCAATCAAAACTATTTTATCTGTTTCTTTAACTTTATACAAGGCGCGATAGTCGCCAATGCGATATCTGAATACTTTATCGCCGTCGGCGCGACAAATAAATTTAACATCACTCGGAACAGGATTTTCTCCGAGGCGCTTTAACCGTTCTTCAATCCGCAATTTTATGTGCGCGTCTAATTTATTAAGAAATCTTTGCGCGTGTTGAGAAAGCTCAACACAAAACATCAATTCAACCTCTTTGTCTTGCCCTCTTTCAAATCTTTTTCAGCAGCCTTAAGTGATTCAACATCGTCTTCAGTTAACACAACATCAACATCTGCCATTTTTCCTTTTATCTCGTCCAGCTCTGCCTTTATCTCGTCCAGCTTCTCCATTATAGCCTTTGTTCCATTTGCCATAATTAATTAAACAAATGAGAATTTATAAAACTTGCTAATCCAACACCGGCTTCAGCGCAGCAGTCCCTTTCTCATTGCGGAGAAAGCGGCTCCTGAGAACCCGAAAAGAGACATGGCGTGTTTCGCTTCGCTCAACACACTTAGTCGAATATGGGTTTAGGCATTTCCTTAGTCATGCCTTTGCGTTCTCTGATTCTTAAAATCGTCTGCAACTGTAAATCCGACGGCAGCTTCTTGTAGGCCACATCAATCAAAGACTGAAAACCCCTTCCACCTGATGCGGATTTGAGGGCGGCTTCGAAGCCGAACATTTCCATGACAGGGACTTCCGCAACCATGACGTACCTTGTGCCCTGTTGATTTGTTTCTATTACCAATCCGCGCCTTCCAATAACTAATTTTGAAGCCTCTGTCAGGTATTCCATTGGGGTATCAATCCTGATTGTCTGGGCTGGCTCGTAAAGCACAGTGCCTGCCACTAGCATTGCATTTGTGATGGCCTGCCTTGCGCAAGGTATCATCTGGCCAGGACCTCTGTGTATTGTATCTTCGTGCAATTTACAATCTACAATGCTGACCTTCAAGCCATAGCATGGTTCTTTTCCCAATGGGCCCTGCTCCATAACTTCTTCAAAAGCCTCATGGACCATTTCCATAATTTCGCCGATGTGGACTACCCCGCGCGTTGCTTCAACTAAAATATTTCCATTGTAAACTTCTACAACCTGCTTTGCCTCGTCCCTTTCCATGCCTGCAGTGCAGAATGCTTCTATGAGTTCCTGTTTCTTTTTCTTTATTTTGCCTTCAGGTATTCTTCCGGATTTTATTGCCTGATAAATAGAATCTTTCATAGGCTCAACTATCATGAAAACTTTATTGTGCCTATTTGGAGATTTTCCTTCTGTCTCGCCAGATTTTTTCGTAACAGTTTCCCTATAAACTACGACTGGCGGAGATACTACAATATCCAAACCTTTTTCTCTGAGTTTTCTTTCAACTTTTGCATCGAGGTGCAGTTCTCCCAATCCTGAAACTAATGTTTCTCCTGTTTCTGGGCTGATTTTTATTTTCAGAGTTGGATCTTCCATTCCTAAAATTCTTAAATATTCAATTAATTTTGGCAGGTCCTGCGGATTTTTTGCTTCGATTGCTTTTGTAACAACAGGCTCGAAAATGTGCTTGATTGATTCAAACGGCTCGATTGTTTTTCCTGCTTCGCAGAGTGTTTCTCCAACTGCAACATCAGTCATGCCGATTAAGCCAACTACATTTCCTGCGACAGCTGTCTTGATTGGCATTCTCCTCTGTGCGATAAATGTGCTTAACTGTTGGACTTTTGAATCCCTATCTGTTTTTACAAGATGCAGGATTTCCCCTTCTTTTATTTTCCCGGAAAAAATTCTTGCTGTTGCAATCATGCCTGCATGCTGATCGTAAACAATTTTTGTAACTCCTGCCGCCAGTTCTCCGTTTGCATCGCAGGCCAGCAGGCTTTTTCCTAATTCTGAATCGTATTCTCCGCGCCACAGCCTTGGGATTCTGTATTTCTGCGCTTGCAATGGTGTTGGCAGGTGCGCCGCAACCATATCAAGGACAACTATGTGGGCTGGCGCTCTCTTTGCCAGCTCTTCATCCCTATCCTGCGAACATAAGTCTATAATGTCTTTGAAAGTTACATTAAATTTTTTCATTGCAGGTATTGAGATTGCCCATTTTTTTAATGCAGAGCCGAATGCAACAGTCCCTTTTTCAACAGAGAGCATCCACTGCTCCTTGAATTCTGGCTCAACATTTCTTGCGATGAAGCTGTTGATTTCTATAACTAAATCTGTTAATCTTTTTTGCAGTTGCGCGGGTGTTAATTTTAATTCTTTTATTGCGCGGTCAACTTTATTTATGAATAGAATCGGCTTGACTCTTTCTGTAAGTGCCTGATGCAAGACTGTTTCTGTCTGCGGCATCATGCCTTCGACTGCGCAGGCCATTACAACAGCGCCGTCAACTGCTCTGAGGGCTTGCGTAACATCTGCTCCGAAGTCTACGTGCCCTGGTGTGTCCAGCAGGTTAATTAGATATTCTTCTCCTTCGCAGGTGTGGCCCATTGTAACTGTCGCGCCATAGATTGTCATTAGCCTTTCATGTTCCTGCTTATCAATCCATGTGAGCATTCTTTCGCCGACAAGCTCTTTTGACATCATGCCTGCCTCTGCAGCAAGGTTATCTGTCAGAGTGGTTTTGCCATGGTGGATGTGTGCAACTATTCCAATATTTCTGATGTTCTTCTGATTAAGCATAAGCTTTTGTACATTTTCTGCATACTCAATATCCTTTGCTGTTACTGCCATTTGCGAACTCCTGTGAGCAAATCCGCGGAATTTATTCCGCGACATTTTAGTTTCAAAATCAGTCGCAATTAATGCCTTAAAAAGGTTTTTAAAAATATTATTTCGCAATTCGGGTGCATTTCCGCAGCATATTTGGCATTTGTTGCTTTAAAAACAAATACAGTCATTTTCAGATACAAAAGATTTATAAATGTTCAATATTGCAAATAAATATGGCAAGTAGACTCTAACGCGGATTATTGGCTGGCGCGCGCAGCACAGGCTATCGCAATGTTAGTTCTGGCGCAATAATGCCAGATACAACGCGCCCTATTGGATGGCAAGATAATCTTATTGCTAAGATTAACGTGGGACGCAATTGCAGCGGCCAAGTATGGAAGCCAGGTGCGAGAAGTGACAGTCCCGACGCTTTGCACATGAACGCATTCACAGACAAGCATAATGTATTTAGCGCGCACCTTACTGCGCCTGCTTGGTGCGAACCAACTGATGCGCCACAGCCAGTATTTTACATAATTGCAGATGGCTATGCAAAGCCCATCACTTTTTCACCAGCAGGATACAGATATGCTAGCTTCTGCGCTGAAGCCCGCCCTGAAGAGATTATACTGGCCAGCCTTTGCCGCAGTTTAAGAGACAGCGCTTATGCAACAAAATTAGGTATTTTGCCGCAAGAAAAAATCCGCGGGCTTGCGCAGGGAAAGATTGTTTTGCAGGCAAGGACTGCACCATTGGCAAATATCTGCATTCGTGTCAATTAATCAGCTCTTTCAAATATTTTTCTAAATCTTTTACTTTCACTCTCGTTTGTTTCATCGTATCCCTATCCCTCACAGTTACATCCTTTTTCTTCAGCGAGTCAAAGTCAACTGTGATGCAGACTGGCGTGCCAATCTCATCCTGCCTCCTGTATGACTTGCCAATGTTGCCTGACTCTTCGTAATGCGTTATGAATTTTTCTTTCAGCTCTTTGCGGACTTCCAGTGCAAATTTCAGGAGTTTCTCATCGTTTTTCAAAAGTGGGAAAACTGCAACCTGCACTGGTGCGAGCTTTGGCTTCAGTTTCAAAACTATCCTATCGCCGTCAATAGTGTATGCCTCTGCTAGCAGGGCAAGGAAAGCGCGGTCAACTCCCTGGGATGGCTCTGCAGCAACGTAAGGGATAAACCTCTGCTTTGTTTCTTCATCAAAACAACTTAGGTCTTTTTTTGAAAACTTTGAATGCTGTGTTAGGTCAAACTGCCCCCTATCAGCCTGCCCACCGAGTTCTTTCCAGCCGAACGGGAATTTGTATTCTATGTCAAAAGTAGCGACAGCGTAGTGCGATAATTCATCCTTGGTATGCTCTCTTAATCTTAAATTTTCTGCACTGATTCCCAATTCCAAAAGCCAATCATAATGCTGGCAGAGCCAATAAGCATGCCACTTGCTCTTAACGTAAACTTTTTCTGCTAATTCTCCAAAAGTCATTTCTGTAACATTCTGCGATTTTTTAATCTGTTCTGCGGCTGTGAGGACTGAAACTTTTTTCTTTGCGATTTTTTCAAACTCGGGGCAGTCATCTAATTTCCGCGGATCGGCAAAAAATTCCAATTCCATCTGCTCGAATTCTCTTGAGCGGAAAAGAAAATCTCTTGGCGCGATTTCATTTCTGAATGCTTTTCCCATTTGTGCGATTCCGAATGGAAGTTTCACGCGCGCAGTGTCAAAAACATTTTTGAAATTTACAAAAATAGTCTGGCAGGTCTCCCCGCGTAGGTATGCTGCTGATTTTTCCCCTTCAACTGCGCCGACATGGGTTTTAAACAATAAGTTAAATTTTCTTGGCTCTGTTAATTCGCCTTTCTTGCAGGCAGGGCATTTTATATTGTTTTTTGATATAGTTTCTTTCATTTGTTCTACTGTCATGCTGTCTGCTGGAATTGTTAGAATGTCATTAATTAGAACATCTGCGCGGTGTTTTGTTCCGCATCTTTTGCAGTCCACCAAAACATCTGCGAAAGAACCCACGTGCCCAGAGGCAACCCAGATTTGCTGATTGTTCACAATCGCGCCGTCAATTCCGACAACATCATCCCTGTCGCTGACAAACCTTTTCCACCAGTCTGCCTTGATTTTGTTTTTTAATTCTACTCCGAGAGGGCCGTAATCCCAAAAGCCAGATAATCCGCCGTATAATTCTGAGCCAGGGTAAACAAATCCTCGCCGCTTGCAGAAGCTGGCCAGCTCGTCAATGCTCTTGATGGGTTGGACAGTTTGTGACTTATTCATTTTATTTCTTTCCTGAATTTTTCTATTAATAAAGTTAAACTTGCTATTATTTGCTCTGCATCTGTTTCGCTAACCTCTTTTCCATAATAATTTATTCCATTCCTTATTTTTCTTAAACTATCAAAAACCTCTGCATCTTTTTGTTTTCCAAGTATCTCTTTTACAAAAGTAGAGTAACATTCATGGTTATAAATCTTGTAGCCATGCTCAAGTGCGATGCACTCTAAATATTCTCGGAGAGCATCGTAAAGCAGAGTAATCTTTCCAATATGATATCGTTTTGGAAGCGCATTTGCAGATTCTATTTTTATGGATGCAATTTTGCGCGCAGAAGCTATTAAATTTCTATCTGGCTTGATTTCTTTCGCGATGCTTTTCTTTATGCACTCGTGCCAATCCATATTTTACCAACTGCCTTTTATCACGCACCCATTCAGTAAATTATTCAAAAGTTCAGGATTTTTAACTGCATCGCGGCTGCTGAATACAAATAGCTGTATGCTCCGCTTTAGCTTTTTTTCAAATTCTTTCAAATTGACGATCTTATTCGTACTAGTAAAGACAGCGATATCCATATCAGAATCTGCTTTTGCCTCTGCCTTGGCCAAAGAGCCGAAAAGAATAACTACTGGGCTGAAAAATTCCTTTTCAAAAAAATCCAATAGGCCTGAATTTTCAATCCTGTGCCTCCAGTAAATACGCGAGAGTTCTGTAAAAAGCCAACTATCCTTATCTGCAAAATAATAAAAATACTGCCTCTCGACTTCTTTTTTCAGCAAGCCCTTTCTCTTGTAAAGCTCAAGCTGTTTTGAGGCTGTTGGCGGGCTGATTTTCACGAGGCGGGCATATTCGCGGACGCTAATCCGCCGGTAGCAATCTTTAAAAAACGGCGCCAGACTGTTAATTATTTCTAACATGCGTTAATATTAATTAACATGGTTTTTAAGCCTTTCTCCCCATTAAGACGAAGTGTTAGTATTTATTTACAACTGTTAATTATATTTAACATATATAGCTTAATGGGATGGACGATTCGAGGCTTTGGCATGAAATTACATCAGATGCGAGATTTAAAAAACTACTTAAGGCTTCTTCCACCTAATTTCATAATAAGTAACATCTCCCGAACCCTTTGGACGCTCGCTTTCGCTCGCTAAAGCGTTCGATCGGAAACCTCCGCTGCTGCGGAAAATATAGTTATGGTTTTTTCCAGCGTATTTCATAATAAGTAACTTCGCCTTCCTTATCAACAATCCCGACCAGCAGTTTCTTCCTCGTGCTGTGTGCCACCCTATTCATGGCTGCGAATTGTGTCCAGGTATAAGAATTATACTCATTTGTGCAGAACAGCACCCACTTTGCGTGGTCCTGGCCCGGCTTAACGCCCCGTGGATAAAGCCTATAATCTGCGCCGAACTTCAGTGCAGTCTTTGTGATGTAGCCCCTGGTTCTAATATCCCTATAAACCTGATACTTTGTCCAGAAATTTGTTTCTGTTTTATTGGCGAGCTTTACAAACTGCTCAAAAGTTAATTTCTTTTTGCCGTCGAATACAACTAATTTTCCGCGTTCCATCAAATACAGCGCCTCATCTAAGGCGAATTCGATTCTTGTTTCTTTTACGCCCTGCTGCGCGCCAAATATTTCTCCAAAACTTGAGCGGTCAAAGAACTGCTGTGCATTCTGGAAGTCCTCCCGAACAGCGACTTTGGTCCCAATCAGATGGCCTACCACCGGCTCTTTTATCTTAATCTGCTCAATTGCTGTTGGAAGCTCTGCCGCATTCTGATTCTGGTTTTGGCTCTGATTACTGTCCGAAAAATCAGCTTCCTGCGCTTCTGCTTCTGGAGCTGCTTCTGTAGTTTCCTCTTGTTTATTTTCTTTCCTGCCTTTTTTTGACATTGTGATCGCCTCGCGATTGCAATTCAAAAACTCCCATAGAGTTTTTGTTATTTAAGAAGCCAACAATCAAAATTGCGCCTCAGCGCATTTTGATGTACAGAAAATTGCAGCGCAATTTTACTGTATCTTATCGCCAAACGGCCTACGTCCCCGTTGGGCAAATTTAAGCGGCTATCACCTCACAATTTTTTACAAATACTATTTAAAAGGCTATCTTTTGCTATTTGTACGAAATTGGGACCAAAATAAACTGAGATTTTGGGTTTAAATATGATGCTAAGCCATATAGAAAGCTTTATAACCCCTAATTCTATCGTGTACAGCATGGTCGATTTAGATCCGAATACAACTGTGGGCACAGCAATACGCGGGCTAGGTAGCGCTTTACCTTTCGGAAGGACATTAACTGATATTCTTACTATGACATACTGGGGTGGTGCGCTGGCCCACGAAATAGCTTTGCCAAATTTAGTTGATGATAACGATGGCAGCTTACTTAGTGGTTTTTGGGCTAGCTTACCTCAACGCTTAACTGGATATGGGGGCGAACTGGCTCAACTGCTTGCGCTCTTCACCCACGATTCCGCACTATATGCCGTCGGCACAGTTGCAAAAGCTGCATCGCAGGTGTTTAATATATGGTATAACGATCTCGTTTTAAATGGCCCGGACTATTGGAGATTTGGCTTAAAACCAAAATCAACCCGCAACCAAGCACAATAATTTTTTAATTCTGAAGTAACCCATAACTAATCATGCAAACCCAAAACTACATAGAACGAACTTCGCACCGCGTGTTTGCGAATAATCATTGCTACGCAATACTTATAAACTCCAGTTAACATATATTAACTATGCATAATATATATAAACCAAAGTTAACNNGCTGATGTTTGTAAAGGCAGGCATTCAGCTAAACCAGAGGCAGATAGCCCGCTTGCTTGGGGTTTCGGCGCCAGCTGTAATGAAGGCACTGCCCAGATTAAAAAATGACGACTTAATCCAGCTAAAACAAGACAAGGAAACAAAACGATGGGAGATAAAGCTAAACAGAGATAATCACAAAGCAGTCCAGCTGAAACGTGCTGACAACCTAAAACTCATTTATGAAATCGGGCTTGCAGACTATCTCGAAAAAGAATTAGCTGGCGCAACAATAATATTATTTGGAAGTTATTCGCTGGGTGAAGACGCGGTTAATTCTGACATTGATATTGCAGTTGTGGAGCGGAAAGATAAGCTGTTGAATCTTGAAGAATACGCGAAAAAATTAAACAGAGCAATTAATATCAATTTCTACGACTCATGGAATGCCATTCATAAAGACTTAAAAAATAACATATTAAATGGCATTTTATTGCA
>DUFN01000032.1 GCA_013331935.1 Nanobdellota archaeon
GCTGTTGAGCCGCCCCTTTTTCTTAGGTTTGTGAAGACTTCATGGCCTGGTGTGTCAATAAACAAAAGCCCCGGGATTGTGAATTTGATTTTAAACCTTTCCAGCAGGTTGCCGCACAATTTTTTTATCACATCAAGCGGGACAGATGACGCGCCGACATGCTGCGTAATTGCCCCTGCTTCTCGGGCAGCGACAGCAGAGCCGCGGATAAAATCAAGAAGGCTCGTTTTGCCATGGTCTACATGGCCGAGGACTGTAATGATTGGTTGGCGGATCATGCTTAAAACCTTATTTTTGTATTTAAAAAGAATTGTTAATTAGTATTGTATAATAAATTATACCAAAAGGTTTAAATATATATACTATTTAGTATATTATGATATACTATGAAACTTCCAGATAGCATAATGTCGGATAAAAATTTAATCAGATTGCAGTATTTTTTTTCGACTAATTCAACAAAGAAATTTACACATGCCCAGATTAAAAAAATTGTTAAACTGTCAAAGATTACACTGACAAAATGGCTAGATATACTAATTGATGTAGATTTTATTAAGTATGAGCAGATTGGTAGAACTTATTTGTTTTGGGCAAACTCAGATAATTCTGTTGTGAAGCAAGTTAAGATATTATTTAATGTTGAAAATTTGTACGGATCCGCTAAAGAGATCGCAAGTAAATTAGAATGTGAAGTTTATATTTTTGGCTCTGCCGCGCGCGGAGAAGATACAGAAAGCAGCGATATAGATTTATTAATAATCGGCGACAGAGTAGCAGGAAATGCTGTGAACGCAGAATTGGCATCTTTGGAGAAATTGATAGAGCGCAAAATAACATTCCAAATATTTACAAAGTTAGAATGGGCGCAAGCGGCTCGAAAAGATAAGCCCTTTTATGAAAGAGTAGAAAAAGACAAGATACGGTTGGCGTGAAATGAAACTCGGAAATGGAAAATTGGGCGAAAAATTGGGCGATGTTCAAAATGTGTTGATATCTGCGCTGAAAAAAGAAATAGAAAAACGTGATTTATTAGTTGAAGCGCCAAGCCCGCCGGAACACATAAATCACTTTTTAGAACAGGCAGGTCTGGATCTGGATCGCGCAGAAAATTCTCTTGAAGAGGGAGATTTCAAATGGTCGATAGTACAAAGCTATTATTCTATGTTTAATGCAGCGAGAGCAATTTTATTTAAGCTTGGTTTTAGAGATAAAAAGCATTATGTTATCACATCCGTGCTTGAAGAGCTCAGCAAACTTGGCAAACTTGAGTCAAAATATACAGATGACTTTCAGGCGGCTATGAAAAGCCGCGAGGATGCAAATTACAGGGCTACATATTCTGAAGGGACTGCAAACTTTGTGCTCGAAATTGCAAAAGAATTTCTAAATAGAATGAAAAAATTAGCCGAAGTTCTATAAATAATGCTGCGGTTAGGATGGGTTGGCGCATCATGAGTGAATCGAGATTGTTTTGGTTTATAAACGCTTTCAAGCGTTTATTTGCAAACGATAACGCCGAATGCAGTTCGGCGGACTTTGCCGATGCAAAGGCAAAGCGAAGTTTGCATTAAAAAGAAGATGTATTACTGCCACGCATACCATAAAAGTGTTAAAATCTTTTGACTATTGCCTTACTACAAAACTCTTTTAATTACCACTCGTCGAACTTTTTTTCAGTAGTTTCTGCCTTATCCTTTTTTAGCTTGGCACGAAGCTCCAGATAATTTCTTGGGCTTGGTTTCCAGCCAAAAGGCAAGCCCCTGTCGATATGTACAAACATGCCTTGCTCTAAAGGCCAATAGTTAATGAGCGCATAGCGCAAAAGTCCTTCGCATCGCAGTTTTTTTCCGTAAGGCATTTGTTCTGCCTTAAAATCGTGTGGCGAGCCAAATTTTCCTGCGCCGCCCAATACTCGCACCACTTCCGTTGCAGTTCCATAGCGGTGGAGTGTTGAAGGCCTTAGTAAAACAATATCAAACGCATCCGCCTCGCCAACCAATTGCTCGAGCTCATCTGGAAATCTTTCTGTAACTCCACTGCGCAAAAGTATTCCGCTCTTTTGCAATTCATAATTTTGTGCAGTAAAATCGTCAACTAATCTTGCCAAAGGCAGGCCTTCAGCAACTTGCCTGGCAAACCATGGCCTTACTTCGCCGTCAAGTTTTTCCAAAATTTCATCGTTCAGCGTCATGGGCTTTTGTTTAGAATTGATTTTAAAAGCATATCTATGGTTAAATATTTAGTTCAATATTAATCGAAAAAGGCCTGCCGGCAAAACCCTTATAACTCTTTCTAAACTTTCTTTTTGATGGAAACACTATATCAACTATTGAATGCGTACTTCATGGAGCGCGTAAGCCTGCGCGACAGCCGTGGCATTCATGAAAGTTTGGATTTTAATCCTGCTAAAAAAATTGCAACATTTACAAAAACAAGCTGGGATTTACATGAAAGCCTAGCATTTACAGCGCATGCAACAAGGACTGCGCTTGGCATAAAACCGCACCACGATCTAAGTACTGGAATAGAAACATTAGTGCGCGCAGAGTCTGAAAACCACACCATTTATTTGCCTAAAAAAGCTGTTTATGGCTGGGTAGAACAAATGGATGGCAAAATAATGGCTGGCCAAGCACAGGGAGTCTATCGGTGGACGTCAACACCTCTTGTACTCACTATTGATACTTTGTATGGTGCTAAAACTGAGCTGGAACCGCAATACGCAGATAGATTTAAACGCTTGCTTGCGCAAATAGAGAATGCGAAATTACGGCGATCTGCAGGTAAATAAAACGCTAAATCGCGAAATTAATAATAAACCACATCTTTTTGAAACCAAATGGCAATCTCTCTTTTGGCTTCTTCTAAGGAACTTGAAGCATGTATGAGATTGCCTACAGATCTTTTTTCCAAATCTGCTAAATCATAGCTGTCTGTTGAAAGATCGCCACGTATTGTTCCTGCCGCCGCAGTCCGCGGCTCTGTTGCGCCAATTAGTTTTCGCACAACTTCGATAGCACAATTTCCATTAAGCACCATCGCAATAACAAAGCCAGAGCCTAAGCTGTCCTTTAGCCAGCCCTGAACTCTTTGCGCAATTTGCAGGTCTGTTTCATTAATTTCTATTCCTTTTTTTGCAAATGCTTCGCGGGTTTTTTGTGCTATTCCGGATACCCATTCAGGCGATAATAAGTAATGCTCGTTTAACTGCTTTTCTGCTGGCCGGATTAATTTCAAGCCGGCAATCTGCATGCCTGCCTTTTCAAACCGCGAAATGATTTCTCCAATTAGGCTGCGTTTAACTCCATCTGGTTTTATCAAGACAAGTGTTTCTTCAATCATAAAAATTAGAATTTGCAAAGCCTTAAATTATTTGTGCCTGTGGTTCTGAAGGTGTACGAACTGGTGCTTCCCGTACTTTGAAGTGCCTTTCTTCGCCAGAAACTTGTTTGGAATTATTAAAATCGCAACAATTAATGCCACCGCACTTGCACCCATCAGGACATGCGCTATTCCAAAAGCCTGTGTCAGGAATCCGCCAGCCAGTGCGGCAATTCCATAGGCTATCGCAGCGCCAGTGGTCATCAGCGCCCAGCTTCCACCATGGCTTCTTTTTTTAGTCAGCTTTGCGCAGACTCCGATGGCTGGCCAGTAGCTTGCATCCACACCGACTCCGAGTATGGCCCTTCCTATCATGTATGATGCAAAGTTTTTGAATGCAAAGAAGAAAAATCCGCCAAGCCAGATGAGGAAAAAGCCAGGTATTAGTATATATTTGGCAGGCTTGCTGTCTATCAAGCGCCCCATTGGCTTCTGAAGGACAGCTCCTGCGCCGAGCATCACAGTCAGAATTAAGCCTATTTTATCAATAGACATTCCTAAGTTGCTTAAGTAAATCGGCATGTAGATATACCAGAAAGTCCAGATAAAGTTTGAAATGAAAATTATTGATGTAACTGTCTTGAAACCCTTTATTTTGAAAATATCGCGGTATTCTTTTTCAAATTCGCGCAGGCCGACTCTGCTTGTTTTTGTTATTGTTTCTTTTAGTGTCAATGCGAGCAGAAGGCCGGCAAATACAATCAGCCCGCTTGCGATGAATAAGAAATTAAAGCCAAAATTCTTTACAACCAGCCCGCCAATCAATGGTGCAAGTGCAGACGATGCATAAAGCGCAGTGTTTCTTGTGCCCATTTCAATTCCTTCTTTTCCGCGCCGGAGAATATCAAAGAAATATGCATTTGTGGCGGTCCAGAAAAGTGCGCCGGAAAGCTCTGCAAGAAGGTTTACTGTTGCGAACTGGCTTGTTGTCTGCGAAAAAATTATGGAAATTATAAAAACAACATAGCCAATTGCGCCGACAATAATAAATTTTTTTCGACCCATATGGTCTGTGCAGGCCCCGACAATCAGGCGGACTATGCTGGCAATCAGCGCGCCGATAGCAAAAATAAGCCCGATGCCTGCCAGAGAAATTCCTACCTTGTCAAGATAAAGTGAGAACAGGCTTGTTGTTAGTGTGACTCCAAAAGAAATGTTGAACATCAGGACTATTGCGAGAAGAAATTTTTTGTTATGAAACATAGGCTTCATCCCGCGCCTCGAAGGCAGGGTTTTCGCCAATTTTCCATTCCTTGAACCCGCTGCGAGTTCAAGTTAAGCCCTTTCAATATCGCCATAGCCGTGCCGAATTGTTTGCCAGAGTTTATATATTTTGCCAATTGTGTCTGTACTGTAAGTTTCGAAATTATTATATACTGTATTTATTTATTAATATTGGTATGGAGGTACGCAGGCCACAAGGCTAGCTTCTTTAGCTGAAATGCTTTTCAAATCCAAAAAGAAATATAGTGCTGCTGAAAAAAAGGCAGGCCAGCTCCGCGAGTGGGCGAGGACTGCTCTGAAGGCAGGGCACAGCAAGGCAGATATTGAACGCAGGCTTAGGCTTGTCGGCTGGACTGATGATAAAATCAAATCCGCACTGCCTGGAATTTCAATTCCGCGGATTTCTGCACCAAAGTTTTCAATTCCAAGGTTTTCAACACCAAAAGTAAATTACGCGAAACAAAAAACAAATAATAAACCAATCAATAACAGATTAACAAATAACCGCCAGACTAATAACCAATCACTCAACAATCAAATAACTTTCAAACCAGATATGACATTCTTACTGGCCGTGATTCTGTCTGCCAGTTTTTTCGCGCTTGCGTACTTCGAACCAAGTATCCTCGGCGCGTTTGCAGGCCCAAGCAATTGGGAGCACAGAACTGAGCTTGCCATCTCGAATGGCCAGCAGGATGTGTCTTACGAAGTGGTTTTTGAAAACTACAAGCCTGCAAACTGCGCCGAGGGAATAAAAATCGAGAAGACAGCAAATATGCAGTCATCTGAAGTTCAATTCAAAACAGAAAATGAAGTTTACGAAAATGGTTTTTGCACAAAAGCAACTGCTGTTTGGAATAATTCTGAATTTGGAAGCACTACTGAAGAATCTACTGTTTATACAGTTTATTCCGGCGCAATTGAAACGCCGGCAACTCCTGCGCCAATCGGCGAGAGCGCCGCGCCAGAAGTTTCAACTGCCGAACAGTCTAAAGCAGAACCATCTGCGCCTATCGAACAAATACCAGCACCAAGCGGTGCGCTGACTGCAATTGCTGAAGTACCGCAGACACTTGCCAATGGCACTCAGGTAATTCCTGAAACACCTGCACCCATGATAAAAGAAATTAATGGATTTTCAGCCAGTGGCGGAGATTTATTTTCAGCGCAATCTCTCGACCCTAGCGAATTAGAATATCAGCATTCAGTTGGCCCTTTGTTTGGCTCTGCAACACCGATGTATAATTATACAACTGTCTTTAATCCGTCAGGTTCTGGGAAAACAGTTTTGATAAAACGCCTGAATCTGCGCGTAAATGCAGTTGCAGCAGCAACATCACCGACAAACATATCATTGCGAAGAATCAATGCTGCTGCGGGCGGAACTCTGACACCTGCCGCAGATATTCCAAAGAAAAATACTGATTCAGTTGATAGTATTTTGCAAATAAGATATAATGGGCAAACTGGAATTAAATACAATGGCACAGAAGCCTCAAAATTAAACTATGTTATTGGGCCGTTGGCTGCGGGAGCATTGTCAGGCCGCGAGACGCTTGATTTCGGAAATTCCAGTGATGAAAAATTAGTTTTACAGCCCGGCGAAGGCCTAGTGCTTTATCAGGACATAGCAGGTGATGCAGACTGGCGCATATGGCTTTCAATGCAGTGGGAGGAAGTTACGAGCACTCCTGCTCCGCAGAATAAATTTATCATGGTCCATCCACGTGTGGAAGCTATTGCAGCGGCGAATTTCAATTGGAGTGTGTTTTTCAATCCAGCAGGCTCTGGAAAAGTAGCCTTAATTGACCAAGTAGATATTGATATTGACTGCGATACCGGAGCAGTTTATACTACTACAGCTGATTTGCGAAGGTGCGGGCCAGCCATTACAGGCACAAATTCAGTTTCAAATAGTTCTAATCCCGCAGCGCCGCAATTAAATACGCAAAGCAATCTGACCGTGATGGATTTCAGAGTTAGCAGAGGCACAACGCCTGCTACAGGCTCAGTTGCCTGTAATTATTACAATCTATCGACGGTCCAAAACATTTTGTCAACACAGGTTTGCGGTGCGGCAAGCGAAGTTTCCGGCGAGTGGGCATTGGAGTTTAGGAAAAATGATGAAAAACTCATTCTTCAGCCAGGCGAAGGCATAATCCTGCGCTCAAGCGGTGTTGGAGATGTAGATCAAATAGTTAGAATGGGTGTGCGGTGGAAGGAATTAGATATTTCTTCAACTCCACCGGCGCAGAATGAGTATATGTGGACAGGCAGTGTGACAGGAAGCACAGTAGTGGGATATAATTATACAACTTTTTTCAACCCGGTTGATTCCGGAAAAAGAGCAGTAATCAAAAAATTTGCAATGATTAATGATGCTGTCGCCGCAGCTACGTATCAGGCAATAACCATCTACAAGACAAATTCTGCAGGCGGCGGGACAGCAATAAATAACGGATCAATACCAAAGAAAAATACAGCCAGCCCGAATAGCGTAATGGATGTGCGGACTGCAGGCCCAACAGGCAATCGCGCAAATGGTTACACTACTAACAGCAGGCTTTTCTCAATAAACGGTCCGGGTGCGGTGGGGCAGCTTCATAGCCACCAAGAGATTGCTTTCGGCGATTTTGAAAATCTTGTTTTACTGCCTGGCGAAGGCATCATAGTAACTCAGGAAGCAGCGGGCGACGCAGACCAGCGCATTAAATTTTACATAGAGTGGCAGGAATCTGCAAGCACACCAACTGCATTGAATGAATATATGGCTGCAACTACGCAGGCAGGCGTAGCAACTGCAGGTTACAATTATTCTACTTTATTTAATCCATCAACAAGCGGCACAAATGTTATTGTAAAGCGGGTATTAGTTATGGCTGATGCTGCAGCCGCCGCAGTTTATGTGCCGATAACTTTGCGGAGAATAACTGGAATACAAGGCGGAACGCAGATAAATAATGGCGCAATACCAAAGAAAAATAATGGTTCTGTGAATAGCAAGGCGAATGTCACTTTTGGATTACATAATGTTACTCTGGCAGGCGCCACTAATTCGAGACTGCTGACGCTGACAACTCCCGGCGCAGTTGGCTCTGCCGTTGCACCACAGCTTACTGCGCATAAAGAAATAGTTTTCAGCGATGATGACCCTCTAGTGCTACGGCCAGGCGAAGGAATATCACTATATCAAGAAGCTGCAGGAAGCACTGGCAATAGATTTGCAGTTTACTATGAATGGCAGGAAAATGCAGTAGCTCCGACTTCGAATGGCGATTATATGATTTATATCGGTCCAATTAATGGCAATCTGTCTGCGAATTTTGCGTATGCCACGATATTCAATCCACTTAACTCTACGAAAAATTACCTTGTAAAGCGAATGGATGAGCGCGCTGCAAGAACTGGCACTGCAACCGCGCCCGCATATCTTAATATTAGCATAAGGAGAATAATGGGAGCATCTAATGGCGGAGGAGGCACTTTGTTCAACGGCGCAGCAATACCAAAAAAAGATACAAATACTGGGGCAAGCACAGCTGAGGTCCGCATGGGTAATGTTACAATCGTTCTGAATGGGACTACAAACCACAGGATTCTTGGTCTGACAGCACCGGGCGCAGTAGGCCAGGAGTATGGAAGATATGAAACCCTGCAAATGCCAGAAGACCTGTTCCTTTTGAAACCTGGCGAAGGATTAGTTATGTATCAGGAAACGCCGGCTGCTGGCGATGTAAATGTAAAATATAAATTCGGATTGGTTTGGAATGAGTCGGGCAAGCCAGACGCTACTCGCCCGCAATGGAATGGCCCTTATGTGAATTCGTCTACTATTCTCCAGAATGATTGGGCAAAATTTAGCACAAATTGGACAGATGATGTCGGTCTGTCGCATTATATTTTCAGCATAAATCAATCAACAGGCTGGGTGAACAGCAGTGCCGTATCGTTTAACAATTACGCAAATGGCACTTCTGTAAATGTGTCGCAAATAACTGCATCATACAATACAATAGTATATTGGCGATTTTATGCAAATGACAGCAACGGAAAGTGGAATGAAACTAATGTACAGAACTTTACTGTTAGGACAAATAATCCACTGATAATACGCGAAACGCCTGCAGTTGTCGGAACATCGCAGACCTTTGGGCAGAGGCTTATTCTGCGCAATTCTGCAGGGGCTTTATTGCCGAATGTTCAGCTGAATGAAACCCTGCCAAGCGGAACAACCTTTGTGGCCTGCTCTCCAAGCTCAAACTGCAGTTATGATTCTGTTAATAAAGTAATTAATTGGAATGTCGGCAATATGCCTGCCAGCGGCAATGGTGTGTATGTGTATGCAAATTACACTGTGACTGCAGGCTCAGCAGATATGACGTTCAATGCACTGGCAAACTGTGATTTATGTTCTAATGTGCAGGACAGCAAAACAGTAAGTGCAGACCCGGGCCCTGTTGCGCGTTATGCAGTTGACTTGGACCCTGCTGTCCGGGAAAATAACAACGCAACATCAAAAGTGTTTAAGTTTATCGTAAAAAATGTTGGTACAAACGCCATTTCACAGGCAGATGGTGCTAATTTTACAATTTATGTAAATAATAGCTACACTAGCGTAACTTCTGCTTGCGAAGTTACAGGCGGAACAACTGTAAATTGGACAGTTGCCTGCCCGCTGGCAAGCTTAGCATCTGGCGCAACAACGCAGTTTAATTTTACTGCAACAACGCCGTCACAGCTTATGTCTTTTACCGGGTTGATTGGTACAAATGGAACAGCAAATTATCCTCAATTAGAAGCTGTTACAAATAGAAATTTCACTGGCGGCGATAAAACTAATTGGACAAACTATAAAGAAGTTGATGCAAGCAATGTCGCGGCAGGTCAAGTATTAATTATTGGTGGCATGCCTGTAGACCGGGGCGTATGGAGGTTTAATGTTACTGATGCCTCAACATCGTTGAGTTACACTGTGCAAGGTAATTTGACAAGTAATGGCTCTGGATGGACTCTCGGCACGCCAACCGCAGCATATCTAGTATATGAGCATAAAATGAGCTGGGTTACTTCTGCGCCAACCAGCAATACAATGAACGTTGTTTTGGTCAAGCCAGATGGATCGACTGTTATTTTAGACACCATGTCAAGCACAATCAACGCAACATCATTTTCTTTTAGATCTGCATCAATTCCCGTGGCAAATTTCAGCCAGAGCGGAGTTTATAATCTTACCCTGCAGAATGATGTTGTTACGCCCGCAGCAACTGCCAGCAGAGTTGAAAACTGGTGGGATGATGTATCTTTGATATTAGTAAAAAATGTCACAGATGTGCAGAATTTCTTTACAAAAACAGTAGAAGGCGCAGTAGTAGATACAACACCTACGCAATGGACGAACCAAAGCCAGTCATCGAATACTGTTACGATGTTTGGGCAGGTAGTCCTGTCTGCATACGGACTTGATGTAGTTAACCTTACGCAGGCATGGCTGGCCACAAATGAAACCGGCGTTTGGGTAAATTGGACTGGTAGCTTGTCAGGGCCATATCAATCGCCCATAAATATAACTTCTGGGCAAGTAAACACATGGAATCAGACAAATTTCACATGGGGCAATTCATCTATTCAAGGCAGTACAAATATTTCGTGGAAGATTTACTATAACGATTCATCTGGAAATATAAATGAAACTGCAGAGATGAGTTTTGTAATGTCTGATGCAATTGGCCTGACAGCAATGGTTGGCACTATTGAATTCGGGACCTTAATCCAAGGCGCAACAAATGATACTGTTACTGGCGGGCCAATGCCATTCTCATTCCGCAATACTGGAAATATAAACCTTAATGTTACGGTTGCTGCGACAAATCTATTTGGTTCTGCGCCAAACCCTGCTGTTTATTTCCAGTTCAAATCTGTTGATAATGAAACCAGCTCAACTCTTAATGCAGCAGATTTAATGGCCGTATTTACAAATATGTATGCTGCTGCAAATAAATTTGCATATAATTTCAAATGGCAGGATGAAAATGACGAGATTCGCGGGCATATTAATATGAGTGCGCCGCCTGCAGAGCCAGCTGGCTCGAAAACCTCAGAAGTAACATTTACTGGGAGTAAGGCATGATAAAGTGGCGTGTTATTTGGTTATTGGTAGTTTTTGTAATTGGTATTATTTTTTACACATCATCAGCAAATGCGCTGATAATGTCGCCGCCGCAGGCCATAGTTGCTTTTACTCCGGGCGGAACTTCTAATTTTGAATTTGAATTAATGAATGATGAGAGCAGAAGCCTGCCCCTTCAGGTTTATGCAGAAGGTAGCATTGCAGATTTGGTTTTAATTTCAGAAAAGAGCTTTACTCTTGGGCCTCACGAGCTAAGAAAAGTAAAGTTTGAAGTAAAATTCCCGCAGTCCATGGAGTTGCCAGCTACGCTTTCTGTAATTGCAAAAGCGCCTGCATCTGCAAGCAAAGGGCAGATCAGCGCAAACATGGCTTTGGCGTACAAAGTTTCAATCACTGGAAAAAGCAATTCAAAAACAGGATTGGCAACTGCTGTAAAAAAAGAAACAAGTTTTGCATCGAGTAGTGCTGATGTTGAAATAAAAAATATTAATTTTGAAAATATAAATAAAGAAATTGCAAAGCTGGAGATTGAAGTGCAGAATGTCGGCACGGGCGCGGCAGATGTTTCTGCTGATGTCAGATTCGGAGAAACAGGTACTTCAACACAAATCGCACCTATTTCAGTAACTGGCGGAGCAACAAGAAAATTAACAACATATGTTGATGTAAAAGGCTTGCCGGCAGGCTCTTACAATGCTGAAGTGCTTTTGAAATACGCGGATAAGGTAAAGCGCCAGATTTTCAAGATACAAATAATAGAGGCTGGCACGGGGCAGGACAACAGCATTTATACCTATGCTGTGCTTGGACTGCTTGTTTTGTTTAACGTAGTATTCATTGCATTAATATTAGTGCGAAAATTAAAAAAGCAATAAAGTTAAATATGATGGGAGAAATGAGCAAACATGGTCATAATAAAGTATAGTAGGTTATCTATAGTCATATTAATTTTGGTTTTTGTTGCAGGCTCTTTATTCTTTTACGCAGAAAATCCAAATATGTTTCAGCTCAGCTTTCACAAGGCAGGCTCCGGCGAAGTCTCTTTGATTGTCGTGCCAGCAGAAAAAATGCAGTTAGATGCAGACAGCACCAGTAAAAC
Source organism: Nanobdellota archaeon (assembly GCA_013331935.1). Classification (GTDB taxonomy): domain Archaea; phylum Nanobdellota; class Nanobdellia; order UBA10117; family UBA10117; genus UBA10117; species UBA10117 sp10117u. Next base: position 11,835 of record DUFN01000032.1, read on the forward strand.
GCATAGTCCTATTGCAGAGGCAGGCTCATGAAACTGCCAAATTTTGAATTCAACATCAATTACGAACTGTTAGCAGTTGTGCTTGTGTCTGCTGTGACTTTTGCATCTATATTCAATGCAGTAATTCTAAATACTTCACCGGCAGGCTTTGCAACAGGCACTGTTTATGTTAATGTGAGCTGTACTACTTCCATAATTATGCTGAACAACAATGTTTCTTTTGGAACTATTGATAGAGATACTTCAAATGATACGACCGACAATATTCCACTGCCGTTCAGAATCCGAAATGATGGTAACGTGGCTGTGAATATTACGCTCACCGCGAATAGCAGCCTGTTCAGCAATGAAGCCCCGAGCCCGAATATTTATTTTCAAGCAGCATGTGGTAATGTAACAGAGGAACGCAATTGTTCTACGGCAGAGACTAATGCATGGTCCAATATTCCGCTGACGCCGACAACAATTCTAAAAGTAGTGAATTTGTCATTTACAAATACCGTTGACGAAATAGAAATAGATATCAATGTAACAGTGCCAAATAACGTATCTGCAGGAGGCAAATCAGCCACGCTCACATTCACAGGCATAGATAACAGTGGCACAATCTGTCCATAGTATTTTGCAAACATTACGTGCCTAGCGTTCGGCGCTTCTTTGGCCAGTTAAGCTGTAATTTTCTCGCAGGCCTAAAAAAGTAATATTTAAATAACCCCTACTATGAAGATATATTATGGCCATCAAATTTGGGTACAACAGGCTTTCCGCTATCCTTATTATGCTAATTTTTGTTGCAGGCTCTTTATTCTTTTACGCAGAAAATCCGAATTTGTTTCAGCTCAGCTTTCACAAGGCAGGCTCTGGCGAGGTCTCTCTGATAGTTACAGAACCTCAGAACAATCAAGCCAATGAACTCGAAAGCAATAATGCTAAAAATACAGGGGCGCGGGGATGAACTTTCCAGAATTCAAAATAAATTATGAGCTTCTCGCAGTAGTTATCGTTTCAATCATAACTATTATCGCGTTAATCAACGCGGTAATTCTAAATGTGCCAGCATCACCTATCACGGGCTTTGCAACAGGCACTGTTTATGTTAATGTGAGCTGTACTGTTAGCATAACTATGATGGGTAATAATATTTCTTTTATATATATGACAGAGGGTACGACAAATGATACTACTGACAACATACCTCCGCCATTCAGAATCAGAAATGATGGTAACGTAGTTGTTAATATTTCCGTGACAGCGAATAATAGCCTGTTTGCTGAAAATCCAAGCCCAACTACTAACTTCAATGTAGCCTGCGGTAATGTCACAGAAGAGCATAATTGCACTCAAGCCCTGCGTGAAGTTGGATGGTATGCCATTCCTCTTTCACCATCAGAATCACCTGCAATTATCGCTAATTTGCAATTTAATGCCACAATAGATGAAGCAGAAGTAGATATAAATGTAACAGTTCCGGCAGGCACGCCACCGGGTGGCAAGTCAGCCACACTTACTTTTACAGGCATAGATACTAGCGGTACAGTCTGCCCTTAGTTATTGGTTATTAGTATTCGGTTTTCAGTATTCAGTTTCCAGCTTTCTAAGCCAGAGTGACCAAGACTTGAGACTAAAAACCACTAATGGCGGTAATTTTATTAACTCTCAGTTAAATGCACAAATATGCAGCCTCGACAAATCATATTGCTTATTATTTTATTAGCATCAGTTATGGCTATTGCAGATGCAATTGGCATCAGCCCTAGTAGCAAGGCCTTTCCTTTCGAGCCTGGCAAGGAAGTGCAGATAACTTTCACAGCAGTAAATAATATAGATTCAATCCAGGTTTTTGAAATATATGCAAAGGGTGATTTGGCAGACTATGTGCGTTTTGAACAGACAAGGTTGGTCATGCGGGCCATGGAAAACAAGCCTTTTGTAATGCATCTGACTATGCCAAATTCTTTAGAGCCAGGCACGCACAATACTTACATTGGCGTGGTGCAAGCAAGCAGCCAGGGCACTGGCCAGCTTAATGCCAAGTCCGGCGTTGAATCAATCATAAGCGTGGATGTTCCAACTCCCGGCAAATACCTGACTGCAGAGTTATCAGCAGAGCCACAAAATGCCGGCGAGCCAGTAAAATTTGAGCTGAAAGTGCAGAGCAAGGGCACTGAAAAAATAAATCAAGTCAGCGGAGTGATAAACATTTTTGACGGCCCAAGCAAAATCGGGTTTGTAGATACAAATACAGAACCTCTAGAATCAATGCAGAAAACAACATTGCGCGGAGAATGGACTGCAACGCAGGCAGGCCAGCTTATAGCTGTTGCAGATGTTTTTTATGATGGGCGGTCAACAACAGCTGCGACAAAATTCAAAGTCGGCGCAATGCTGCTGAGAATTCTTGATATAAAATTCGGCGAAATAACTGCAGGCACAATTGGAAAAATATCAGTGTCAATAGAAAATGAATGGAACCAGCCGATTGACGGCGCGTATTCAGAATTTTTTGCCAGCAAAAACGGCGAAGAAGTGGGGCGTGCGGTTGGCAAGCCTTTCAAAATAACAGCGCAGGGAGTTTATACAGATGATATTTATTGGGATACTGCGGGACTCGAGCCGGGCGTTTACAATGGCAGGATAGTACTGCATTATCTGGACAAAACAACAGAGCAGGCATTCAAAATAGGCCTGGCAGGAACGTTAAAATTCGGAAATGCAGTTTACATTGCAATAATTGCCCTGCTGGTTAGCTTCTTCATTCTGGCAGTATTTTATTCGAGGCAGAAGAAAAAATGAAAGGAAGCATTGACCTGACATTGCCGCTGATAATATTAGTAATTATTTTCGCAGCATTAGCCCTGCTTGCAGGCTGGCCAAGCACAAATGAGCTGAGCGCAGATGTCGTAGTAATAGCTGATTCTAAATTAATGGGCTTTAATGCAGACAACGATGCCCTTCATTTCGGCGCAATTCCTGCAGGTAATTCCGGCACGCGCGACATTGTTTTGAAAAATGAAAATAGTTTTGCAGAGAAAGTAAAACTGGTCAGTGCAGGCGAAGTGAGAGGCTGGCTGGCTTTCTCAGAAAATAACATCGTGCTCGCGCCAAAAGAAAATAAAACAGTAGAAGTAAGCCTGAGTGTTCCGGCAGACGCAGAATTAAAGCAGTATTCCGGCAGGGTCCGGATTTTGAATTATAGAATATGGCTGTGAAACATAAAATCGTGGCACCGTTAGTCCTGCTCTTAATCCTGACTATCGGGATTTTTTCATTCCAAATTTTCGCAGGGCTGATTACAGGAGCTGAGGCTGGCACAGTTACTCTTACTGTTGTAGTGCCAGCGCCAATACCAGAAGTTACCAAGGCAGCATTTGAGGGAAAATCCTTTCCGCTGGAAATAATGCCGCCGATTCTCATATTTCAGCTCCAGCCAGGCCAATCAAAAACAGATACGCTGACTATAAAAAATAAAGTTGACAGAGTGCTTGATGTTGATTTCGATCTTGCAGACCTTGGTGATTTTCTCGCGCCAGATATTATTTCGAAAATAAAGTTTTCCTTGACAGCAGGCGAATCAATTGTAAAAAATGTGCCTGTTTCCGCCGTACTTACAAAAGCAATTGGAAAGTATTACAAAGATGTTCAGATTTCTGTTGAGGATTTTATTAGGCAGGTGCCTGTCATCATTCAAGTCATTCCGAAAGACAAAAAGATTGATGTTACTGTGCTTGTCGAGACAAAAGAACTGCTGGCAGGCAGTAATTTAATTGGCGATGCAATTATTCTGAGCCAAGTGCCATATAATTTTACTGGCACTGCGCGGATTTCTGTAAAAGATGCGCAGGGAAGAGACATTATCGTACTAAACAGCACGCGAATTTATCTCGATGCTTTTGGCAAGGTAACTATTCCTATTAACATAAAACTTCTGAAAAACCAGAGGCCCGCCATCTACCTGCTTGACGCAACTGTTGATGATTTGGATGGCAATTACATGGCCAGCGGATTGGATGACTTTACTGTGATAAGGCCAGAGGGTGCGAGTGCGCAGTTCTTTGCTGCAAAGGGCGCGCAGTTTAATGCATCTGCATTGCTGACAATCTTAGTTCCTCTCCTCTTGCTAATTCTACTTTTGCTGTCTAAGAAACATAGGCGCGAAGATGTAGAGCTTGAAGACACAACAACGCACAAGAGTTACAGGCTAAGGCGCAGAATTAAATAATTAATTTAAGTTTAATTTCATCCCAGACTGTAATTTTATTTTTTCTTGTGAAGCCTGCAGGCCCCTCCAGCACGTACCTTGCAGGCCTGCTCGAGGTTTTTACCTGCCAGTCAAAGAGGCTTGCCGGCTGGACTTCATGCGCAATGTGGACTATCTTTTTCTCCTTGTCTGCCCAGATGATGTCAATCGGGAATCGCATGCCAGCCATCCATATTTTTGGGAAAAGTTCTAATTTGAAGTCGAAAAGCATGCCATTGCCGTCAGAAAGCCCTTTCCTGAACATCAGCCCAAGGGACTGCGTTAATGGGTTGGAGGCCAGCTCTGCCCTTATCTTTATGCCGTTTATGCTCACTTCGCAGAACTTTGCCATGCTAGTACAATACAAGGCCACTATAAAACGATTTTTAGGCATGAGCATATGTTTTACGCGCAAGTGCGTTTAGAGTTATGCGCCATGCACCCACAACCCTTAAAAACCCTAGAATGATTAAGAAATCAGTTATAAGTAGACGAGTTCTAGGACGCGTCAAAAGTAACATAAAAAGGAGAAAAATGGGATTTCAACCACGAAGACAGTTCGGCGGACCAAGAGAACCAAGAGAAATGCATGACGCAACTTGCTCAGAATGCAAGCAGGCCTGCCAAGTACCTTTCCAGCCAGCCGAAGGCAAGCCAGTATATTGCCGAGACTGTTATGCAAAAAAGAAAGGCACAGCATAAATATTAGTATAATTACTTAATCAGTAATTAGTTTTTATTTATTATTTATTTTCAAGTTTTTTTGCCGAAGGCAAAGGTTTTCGATCGAACCTTTTAGCGAAGCGTTCAAAAGGTTCGAAAGAGACGCATAGCATAAATATTAGTATAATTACTTAAGTAGTAATTAGTTTTTATTTATTCTTTGATTTATAATTTATTTTCTAAATTGCTTTGTGAAAAATCAAACATCTGCATAGATATTCTTTCTGTGGCCCAGCTCAAGAACAAGAATGATGAGCTTGTTTTCAACAATATCCAAAATAATCCGGTAATCGCCAGCCCGCAGGCTAAAGTAGGGACTGCCAATTAGTTTTTTTACATACGGATGCGGGCGGATTCTTATGCGCTCAAGCACATGGATGACGCGCTCCCGAATCTGCTTTTCTAATTTTTTTAGGCTTTTCAGCGCAGTTTCTGAATAAACCAGATCGTAAGTCATAACCCAAGCGCTTTCTTGGCCTGCGCATGAGTGTAGAATTTGCCTTCTTTTATTTCTTTTCTTGCTTTTTCGATTTCTCTTTTCGTTTCGTCAGATAATTCCATAGTATCATCTATTAAATCCCAGATTATTTCTTCATAGCTCTCCTTATCTGAGATTTTTCTGATTTTTAGTTCATCCAGAAGTTCTTCACTGACCTGAATTGTTGTCGCCATAGCAATTATATAAGTGGCTATAGTTTATAAATGTTTCTATGGCAGATACATAGTCATTCGATAGTAATCTTAATTTCATCGCCATCGACTTTTACTGGAAAAGACCTTACTTTTATTGAATCGAATTTCGTATTAATTCCAGTTTTGACATCAAAAGACCATGCGTGGAAAGGGCAGACAATTGTTGCGCCGTCAACCAGCTCGCCGTTGCCAAGCGGCCCTCCCTGGTGCGGGCAGGCGCTGTCAATAGCATAAAACTTGTCTGCAATGCTAAACACTGCGATTGAAATGCCGTCCACGTCAATAATTTTTCTTTCACCCCGTGGAATATCGCTTGCCTTTACAGTAATTTCCTTTACCATGTGTTTTTCAGGAATGAATAGTTTTTATGGCTTTGCATGTGCCGCATAGTTAGTACTACTGGTAATTCAAAGCCACTTCTCTGGAAATTGGCAGAAGCAGGCCTCGAAGTCAACGCTCGGGCTTCGTTTAACTCCATAACTGACGAGTGCAAACTTCTATGAAGTTCGCGCAACAAGAGTTAAACGGCTCACTTCGTTCGACCCAAATTTTTACTTACTTTAAACGACGGGGGACGGATGGGACGGGTAGGTTTATAAATATAAAATTTCTTGAAAATAATAACACGGCAGTAAAATGAATAAAAAACAGATGTCTGAGGAAGAGATAAAACTTAATTTTATCACCCCTGCAATTGAAAAGGTAAAGTGGGATAAAAAACAAATACGAATGAATGTTTATTTCACTGATGGAAGAATAATTATTGCTGGAAAAACTGTCAAAAGAGGACAGAGAAATTTCGCAGATTATATTTTAGAGTATAAACCTAATGTTCCTTTGGCAGTTATAGAAGCAAAGGACAATAATCATTCCGTTGGCGATGGCATGCAACAGGCCTTAGAATATTCTCAGAAGTTGGATTTGCCATTTGTTTTTAGCTCAAACGGAGATGGATTTATTTTTCATGATAGGGAAACTGGCAAAGAAATAAGCTTATCTTTAGATAAATTCCCATCCCCTAAAGAATTATGGGAAAAATACAAACAGTATAAAGGTATTACTGAAAAAGTCGAAGATACTGTAACTGCAGATTATTTTTATGAACCTGGCTTTAAACAGCCAAGATATTATCAAAGAATTGCTATTAATAGGGCAATTGAAGCGCTTGCTAAAGGTCAAAAGAGGGAGCTTCTTGTTTTAGCAACAGGAACAGGTAAAACATATGTTGCATTTCAAATTATTTGGAGATTAAAACGGGCAGGACTTGCAAAGAGAGTATTATATCTAGCAGATAGAAATATCCTTATTGATCAACCGAAAAATAACGATCTAAAACCCTTATCTAAAGTTACCACAAAAGTATCTAAAAGAACGGCAGACCCTTCATACGAAGTTTATCTAGCATTATATCAAGCAGTTTCAGGGGACGAGGATATAAAAAATATCTATAAGCAGTTCTCCCCAGAATTCTTTGATTTAATAATAGTCGACGAATGCCACAGAGGCAGCACAAAAGCAGACTCTCCGTGGAGAGAGATTTTAGAATACTTTAAGTCAGCAGTTCAAATAGGCATGACCGCCACGCCTAAAGAGACAAAAGACGCGTCTAATATAGATTATTTTGGAAAACCACTTTATACTTATTCGTTAAGACAAGGTATTGAAGATGGCTTCCTCGCGCCCTATAAAGTTGTTAAGGTAGCAATTGACAAAGATGTTCAGGGATATAGGCCCAAAAAAGGCGAATTAGATAAGTTTGGCCATGAAATTCCGGATTTCGTTTATACGAACAGAGAATTTGACAGAACTCTCGTTATAGATGAACGAACTGAGGTTGTCGCACAGAAAATTACCGAATTTTTAAAGAATACAGATAGATTTTCTAAAACTATTGTTTTTTGCGTCGATATTGAACATGCTGAGAGAATGCGAAGAGCTTTGACTAATGAAAATTCAGATCTGGTTAAACAAAATGCAAAATATGTCATGAGAATTACTGGAGATAATAANNATGACTGAATTTAAGCAAATTATTGGCAGGGGAACAAGAATAAAAGAAGATTATGGCAAACATTATTTTACGATTATGGATTTCAGAAATGTTACGAATTTATTCGCAGATACTAAATTCGATGGTGAGCCCATTCAAATTTACACACTCAAACAAGGTGAAGAAGCAGTTGATATTGCACCTAAAGAACAAAAATTAGAAGTGGGCGAGAGAATTCTTGTAAGTTCGAGCATCGCATATTCGGAAGAACCTGAGAAAATTAAGAAATATTATGTTCAAGGTACGGAAGTTAAGGTTGTTAACGAACAAGTACAATATCACGATGCTCAAGGCCAGCTCATTACAGAATCTCTTACAGATTATACTAAAAAGAATATGCAAAAAAAGTTCCGTTCTTTAAGCGAATTTCTTCAAAAATGGAATTTTGTCGATCAAAAAATAGCCGTAATAGAAGAGCTTGAGAATCAGGGGCTTTTGTTTGAAGCGCTAAGAGAAGAAGTTCCA
>DUFN01000025.1 GCA_013331935.1 Nanobdellota archaeon
AACAACGCCATGCTCATCAACAACAGGCTCGCAGCTAATTACCGATTTTACGATGCCATAAATAAATCCATCTTTTGCTCCGACCGGAATATAGGTTGCTTTTTTGGTAGAACCTCTTGTGCTATCGTCCTGCTGTGCATAAATCTCAACCGGCGGTAGTTTTTCCAGCAGGGCTTTTGCCTTTGNNTCTTGTGCTGATTCGTAATCCAAAACTGTTTTCCTTTTTTCGCCTATTGCTGCTTCGAGTGCTGCGAATGGAGCCAGTATGCTTTCTGGAACATCAACGCCTGAGTGTATTACCGCATCATAAAACTTTGCATCTTTTTTAGCGCGCACATATCTGAGTTCGGCTTCTGTGCCTGGCACAGCTGGCTTGAAATTCGCTGCCGCCATGATTTCTTCATCAGTTTTGTATGTTAGGCCAAAACTATCATTGATGTAATCTACTAATGATGCAGGAATTGCCATCACACTTTCCAAATCAGAAACGCCAAGAGCCTGCAATTCCTGCTCCAGCGATTTAATGGCCTGTGCGGACCTTCTTACTGCATCTATGCGCAGCTCTTCGGGCGTCTTTACGGATTTCTCAAGCCCCGCAATTCTGCCTTCGAGTTCGTCTGCCCGCTGTTTTTCTCTAAGATAATTAGTGGCTAATCCCTTGTTTGCTTTATCTGCGCCCACGAGTTTTTTTTGCAGAGGTTCACATTGCTCGCGCGCTGAGTCCCTTTCCCGTACCACAAACTTAAGCTGCCCTTCAACCCTGCTCAACTCTGCCCTATATTCCTGTTCAGCATCTTCGCGCTGTTTTGACTCGTCAGATAGTAAATTGTAAAGAACCTCAATATCCATTTTTAGCGTTTCGTCCGTTTCAACAGCGGGCAGAACGTCTTGCCCTTCAACAATCTCTTCCAAGTGGCTTACGTCCAATGCTATACCTGTTGTTCTTGCATGGACTTGAGCTTTTCTCGAGATGGCATCGCAAAGCCGTTCCTTCTGACCATCATAACCATTTATAATTAGTGATTGCTGGTTGCGCTCCATTTTAACCATAATCCATCCGCCGAGAATTCTCCTTAGAAAATCTTGCAATGGGTGCTTCAGATAAGTCATCTGCTTAGGATCGGGATTCCCGGATACTGGAAGCAAGTAGCTTTTTCCCATGCCACCCCTACCACAGCATGTTTTTTAAATCTTACTGATTGGATTGGACATATGAAACTTGCAATCATCGGCTCAGGAATTGTCGGGCAGGCAACAGGAAGATACCTGCTGGAGCTTGGGCATGATGTGATTTTTGAAGATGTTTCAACGCAAACCCTTGCTAAGCTAAAAAAAGAACGCCTCGACACAACTACTTCTCTTGAAGACGCAATCGCACAGTCAGACGCTGCATTTATCTGTGTGCCAACACCAAATCATAATGGCGGAGAACAAAACTTAAGCTGTATAATAAGCGTTTCCAGAGGAGTAGGCGATGCCCTCCAATCACACAAAGGCTATTACACTGTAATTGTGAAAAGCACAGTCCTGCCAGGTACCACGAGGGATGTTGTAAAAACATTCCTTGAGAATGGGTACAAGAAAAAAGTTGGTAGGAGTATCGGCCTTTGCATGAATCCTGAATTCCTGACTTTCATACAAAGCACATGGAGCCTGAACAAAGCCATGGACAAGAAACCTCAGAATGAGCACAGCATTGTCATCGGCGAATATGATAAGAGAAGCGGAAATGTTTTAGAAAACATCTATGCCAGAGCAAAAGCACCGACATACAGAATGAGCCTGGAAGAAGCTGAATTCATGAAATACGCAAATAATTTTTTGCTTCCCGTAAAGATTTCCGCGTGGAACGAATTATTTTTAATCGCAAAAGCGCTAAAAGAAAAAGGCTTAATGGATATTGACACTGGTAAAATTGCGGAAATACTTTCGCGCGATCCAAGAATTGGTGTTTATGGCTCTGTCCATGGAAAAGCATACGGTGGACCATGCTTCTCAAAAGACCCGCAGGCCTTGCAGTCATTTGCCAGCTTGTTCAGAATTAAAGTGCCGGTACTCGACGGCGTAATAGATACTAATAATAAAATGAAAGATAAGTTCGGCACAAGAGAATAATCAATCACCTAAGTTTTTCTTGCGAGCGTTTAAACTCTCCGGATTCATCGCCGCCAGCTCTAATACTCGGGCGAACAACGGCGCAGGCAGATCCACCAGAATTACTTTTGCGAATTTTAGCTAATTCGAGCTGCCAGCGATTATCAAAGTTTAACGCATATATTTTAAGTTCATCTGCTGAAATGAGTTGTAATTCGTAAAGTGCCGGTAAAAGATCTTTTGGTCCGGCATTACTAAGCAAGCCGCCCAGCCCATCTTCGCGTAATTTTGATATTGCTTTGAGTCTGTCTTCACTATTTTTTATTCTGTTCTTTGGTTTTGGTGCCGCATCAAACAGGTAAAGAATTTGCCACAGCCGTTCAACAATATTATCTGCAGATTCGTTTTGAGCAAAATTACCATGCGGGATGGATTCGCCTCGCCCTAGTTTAAATTCGCGCAAAGGCGCGGCGAGAAATACATCTAAACAATTTTTTACAAGCGGAAGAGCTTCTTGCAATGTATACTTACAACGCTCTGCATCGCGCACATAGCTTACTGGTTTTGCACGCACATAGCTTTGCGGTTCTGGCAAACCGTAAGTTATAAAATTTTCTAACTCAAATGCTTTTATGTTGCGTGGCGTATCTTTTTTTCTAAACAAATCTCGCACGCCCATATTTATGCCCCTGTGTGTGCCATTTATAAACCTTCTGGGTTATATTTTTGCTAGTATGTTTTAGGTCACAATTGCTTTTAATTTCAAATTCATCAAACCACTGGCATAATCATATCTCGTTCATCTTTATTCAAAATGCGGCATACCTTGCTGCGCTTATTAAACTCTTGAACTTCTATTCTGCCGCGCGACAAAACAGATGCAGATATTATGATAGATCGCCCGGCTTCCTCTTTTAAAACCTCGTCACTCAAATCCGACGCTATTATAAAACCCTGCTCGCGCAGCGATTGCACGCGCTGTGTGAAAAATTGCATATTTGTTATTTTGCTAAAAACAATTGAACTGAGTGACTTGCCAATTGGCACAAACTGCGTTATGCAATATTCCATCTTGCCTTCGGATTCAACTACGTAAACTATTGCTGTCCTTTCATTTATGCGCGCAGTGTCGTAAATCATACCAAACACCGCACAATAAAACTTATAACTTGAACGCTTTGTGCATTCAAGGGATGGAAAATCTTCGCTAAGATTCCAGAGGAAAATCGAGTTTGATTTTCCTTGGCCAAGAAAAAAGCTGTAGCTTTTTTCTCTGGTTTCATAAAACTTCTATTGTATCGCATATAAATCAATTTAAAACAATTTTATTTATTAATTCTATGGAAAAGCTTGGCACAGTTATCGCAACAGAAGACTCACCGTCAGTTTCAGAATTTTCTTTTGTAATACATGGCAGCGGAGTGAAGCGCGGGCATCGCGGCGGCTATCTGAGTAAAAAAAGTGCAAGTTAAAGTTATGCGAGAACTACCAAAACCATAATTCACTTTTTTTCATCGCCTTATCTCTTGCATCATGCAGGTAATTTCTAACAGCTATATATAGGCGATGCTTGGTGCCATAATAACTGCTAGCTATGCCAGCAGATGCGGTTGCCATGCCCGCTATGGCCGTTTCTCGGGCGTGCCCGCCGTTTAACCAAAAATAACTGCCTGCTGTGCCCACTACAATGGCTAGTGACAATGAGACATAATGCCTATTCTGTGCTCGCCCGATTAGCTTAGTAATTTCCAACGATAATTTTTGTAAATCTATCTGCTGTTCGCGAATTTTTTCCACGACTGCCGCAATGGACACATTTCTGCCAATTGTATTTTGTTTAACTGTTTTTAGGCAGCTAACAACTACATCATCTATGCTCATTTTAAGCTTTTTTCTAAAACTGCATACTGTTTGGCCAATTTCAATACACTAGCCTCCAATCTCAACCTTTGCATTTAGGTTTTTATACGCGCCCGAAGCCAATTTTGTGCCTGAAATTGTTTATTTGCCGACGACGAGAGTTAAAACGCTTTTATCTTCTTGCGCCATAGGCATGCTGTGCAGAATATATTTAAAAGCCTTTTGGCACATTTAAAATTATTTCTTATTTTTTAGGTCCTTCATCGCCAGCTCAATAAAGTTCTGCACGGTTACGCCGAACTGCACCTTCGCTCGCGCCGCACCTTAAATATTTTTCATTTGGTAACTTTGGTATGCGCCGTACAAAAAACCAGTCGTACAAAACATTACCAGTCCGTGCGTGTAATAATCTATGAATTCCCTTGGCGGACCCGCGTAAAATACCATTAGCGCCTCTGTTACTATGAGGGATATGGCGCCAACGGTGCAAACGCGCCGGATAGAGCGCGGGTTTGTAATGCGTGTATCTTCTATAAGATATTTCCTAAACCAACTCTTTGGCTGTTCTCGTGCTAATTTTTTTTCTAAACTATCTCCGCCGCCCATAGGATTTTCCAAATTGTTTTAAAGAAATTGCCAGACTACTAAAGACGTTGGTTAACTTACGCTTATTTTTATAAACATAACTGCTGATTTTTTTAATTACCAAGATTTGTTTTTCTGTGAAACCCAAGTTTTTAATTTTTTTCAAATCAGAGTTAGATAATCTGTGTGGTTTTAATTTATTTATTTTTTTAGACAATATTAATATTTGTTTTGCTGCCTGTTTTGTATTAAAATCTACATCCCTATCACATACCGCAAGTTTTTGGCTATATGTTTTCGCTCGCGAGAGATTAGATTTTAACCTCGCAGACCAGTATGCATCATTTGCTAATTTAGAACGATTCAGATTTGTAGAAATCGCGCCTAACATGTTTGCTATTGCCACGGAATTGTTGATTATTTTACTTCGAGATTTAAAATTACTTAAATTTTTTCTTTGAAATGCTCTGCCGTGTCTGCGCGCGTTGATTTCTGGCGGATCGTCCATAACCTGTTTCATTACATCCAAAACTTCTGAAGCTTCGCCACTAATTAACCACGCACCAATTGCTATTTCTAGCGATAACACTAGCGTAGCTATGCCCTTTATTGAAAACCCAATAGTTTTAAGATCTTTTGCAAAATCCCACAAGCTTTTTCCACCGCCAATGCCAAAAATTAAACTAAATATGTCTGCAGCGGTTTTAACCGCCTTAACTTTGTTGTAAGTATCCATCGCATTTTTTTTGTAGTCCGGAACTCTAACATTAACGGAAATCTTTTCAGTTTCCAAATCAAACTTAAACCCAAATTCGTCAATCGTTTTTCCTGCCACAAAATATTCATAAACTTGATTTTCCTTTTTTATTTTAAACTCATCGCCAGATTTTTTATACCAAACCCAATCTCTTGGTCCCTTAATCAAAACCCAAGTCGCACCGTCTTCAGAAATAACGATTGTTTTCCATTTTGAGTCCAGCGGTTTTTCCAAACTTGCGCTTTTTATTTTTTTATTATCTTCAAACAAATTAAACCCGCCAAACGTTATGTGATTGTTTGACCTGTTGTTTAAATTTACTTTCAAAAAATACGGTTGGCCCCAATCTGCATTTATATAATTTTTCAAATCTTTTCCCGGCGAGCGTGTCGGGAAAATTTCTAAATTTATTTCCGGCGACACGCCGGGAAATTTTACTTTTGGTAGAGTAAATTCCAAATCTGCATCGCCAGATGCGGATGATGTTTTTTTCTGCGGCGCATTTGGTTTCCACGAACTTTCATCCAACCAACACTCTAAACGCGCAGAAAAATTTAATTTTACTTTTTCATCTTCGGAATAAAACTTTTGCAAATCAGTTTCAATTGTTAATTCGCCATCGTGTTCTTCAAATTTGTAAAAAATATCCGCGTCAGACCACAATTTTCTGGCAAACTCTATCCCATCTTTTTTCAAAACAAATAAAAAATTTGGAACGTCTTTTTTTGTTGTTGCTTCTTCATATTCAAACAAACTTTTTAAAACTATTTTTGATGTGCCGAAAGGCACATCAATTGACAAATTTTTATTGTAAATTTCAACCTTTGCATTTGGGTTTTTATAT
>DUFN01000015.1 GCA_013331935.1 Nanobdellota archaeon
GATGAAATTCTTACAAATGCGGTAAAAGGTATAACAGAATTAATTACAAAACCAGGATTAATCAATCTAGATTTTGCAGATATACGGACAGTAATGACTGGCTCTGGAGTTGCAATGATCGGAGTCGGAGAATCTGACACTGAAAATAGGGCCACAGAAGCAGTTGAAAAGGCAATCTCAAACCCATTATTAGATGTAGATATAGCGGGTGCAACAGGCGCCTTGATTAATGTTTCCGGCGGGCCAGACATGACACTTGACGAGGCAAAGAAAGTTGTTGAAGCAGTCTCCAGTAAATTAGATGCAAAAGCAAATGTTATCTGGGGAGCGCAGTTATCTCCTGACCTGCAGAACACAATAAGAGCCATGCTCGTAGTCACAGGTGTAAAAAGCCCGCAGATTTTCGGCCCAAAACGAACATTTGCATCTAAGAAGAAAGAAGAAATGTCAAGGGATTTGGGGATTGAGTTTGTGGATTGATAAGCTTTATAACCCAAACTTCGCTTTGCTCGTTTGTGAATAATCATTCCTGCGGAATGTTTATAAACCCACTACTTTAGGATAAAATATTATGGATTTCAATCAAGGTAGAACGGAGACACCTGACAAAAATGAAGATGAAGAGCAGGCCAGCCAGGATGCTGAAGCCCTGCCTGAAGAAGTAAAAGAGGAAAAGCCAGCAGAGTCAAAGCCAAAAATGGCAATGCCAAGATTTAGCCTGCCGAAAATAGAAATAAAATCAGACATAACCCAGAAGATAGTCAACACCCTAAAAGAATACAAAAGAGTAATTCAAATCACAAAGAAACCCGATATAGAGGAATTCAAGACAACTGTGAAGGCATCTGCGCTCGGAATTGCAATAATAGGCGCAGTAGGATTTATAATTGCCATAATTGCACAGTTATTGACAGGAAAGTAAAATGGGTCTATTTATTATTCGTACAACAATTGGCAGGGAACAGCAGGTAATTGATTTCTTGGCCTCTAATGCAAAAAAATTCAAGGGAATTTACAGTCTTATTTATCCTCACGGAATGGTAGGCTATATATTCGTAGAAGCTGAAAACGCAGATGTAATCAAAAGGGCATCAATGGGCATTCCTTATGTCCGCGGGGTTCTCAGGACAGCAACAAAGTACGCGGAAATAGAACACCTAATAGAATTCAAGCCAGAACTAGTTGATATTCACAAGGGCGATATTGTTACGATTGTCAGCGGGCCTTTCAAAGGTGAAAAAGCAAAGGTTACAAGAATAGACCTGCAGAAAGCGCAGGTTGTTGTCGAGTTATTGCAGGCAGCAGTCCCGATTCCAATTACATTGGGCTTAGATTCCATAAAACTGGCAGAACGCGCAAGCGTGGCTAGCGAACCTTTAAAAGAGGTTAGCGAAGAGGACGAAAGGTAAAATGGCAAGAGATAAGTCAAATTGCAAACAATTTGCCAATCTTTCCTTGGAGTAAAAATGGCGAAAGAGATGATAAATCTGTTAGTGAAAGGCGGAGCAGCAACAGCAGGCCCGCCCTTAGGTCCGGCTCTATCTGGAAAAGGAATAAACATCGGGCAGGTTGTCAAAGACATCAATGATAAAACAAAGGGCTTGGCAGGAATGGATGTGCCTGTTAAGGTTATTGTAACTTCTGAAACAAAAAGCTATGAGATTACAGTAGGCCTACCTCCAACATCAGCACTTTTGAAAAAGGAAGCTGGCGCTGAAAAAGGCTCTGGCCTAGCAGGGACAAAGCCAGCTGGCGCATTAAAAATCGAACATATTATTGGAATTGCCGAGACAAAGGCAGATGCAATGCTCGGAAAAACTTTGAAAGCAAGAGTAAAAGAAATAGTTGGCACTTGCGTTTCATTAGGCATGAATGTTGAAGGCAAGCCAGCGAAAGTCATAATGAAGGAGCTGGAGTCCGGCATTTATGATTCTAAAATAAAAGCCAAAAAAATCACATTGACTGCAGAAGAAAATTCTGCATGGGAGTCTGAAAAGCAGGCAGCAATAAGGCAGGCTGAACAGCTTGAGAAAGCCGTTGCCGCAGCAGCTGCAGCAGCACAGGCAGCAGAAACACCTGCTGAAGGGGCTGCTCCTGCTGAAGGTGCAAAGGCTGACGCGCCCAAGAAGGAAGAGAAGCCTGCAAAAGAGAAGAAATAAATTAAGCCCATGGAAGAGGAGGAAGATAATTTTCCTTTTGATTAATTATTTTTTTGATCTCGAAGCCTTCGCTCCATTGAGTCTTCAAATGCTTCGAATTGGTCTATTGCATCATCACAGGGCTCTGAACTTCCGCAAACGCCGAATTCCTCGCGCTGTGCCAGGTATTTTCCGCGCAATATAATTAGCGACATACCAAATCTTTCTAAAGCATAGTCACATAAATCCCCGAACATTGACTCGTTTACAAAAATACCGAGCGTATCCTTCACCTTGCCTTCAATGCCGCCAGCCAGCAGCAAGCGCACCCATTGAAAATCTGTCAGTCCTTCAAGCCTGTAAAATCTTTTGTGCCCTGGGTACAAATATGTTGCAGCCTCACCAGGAGAAAGCCCAGTACCTTTTCGTATGTCTGGAGCGCGGCAGCCCGGATGTGCATCTATGTATTTAATTATTTGCGCGAATTTGGCATTCCTAGCTTCTATTTCTTCCTTTTCATCGATTGCCAATCCCATAACACTCGAATAGAATGATGTTTTTTAAAAGTATTGTACGCTATTTTTTCTGTTCCTGCTTCTGCTGGCCAGCAGGCTTCATCTGCGCTTTTTCTGCCTTCAGTTTTTCAACTTCTTTCCTTAAGTCTTTCCATTCCCTGAAAAACCGTTCGCAGGTTTTCGGAAGCTGCTCTGCAGGCACATTAAAAACCAAAGAAGCATCTGCAAGGATTTTTTCTACTTTCTGCTGTTCTTCTATTGCTTTCTGCCCTGAAACAAATTCCAATCTGACAACGCCATCCTGTATTTTCTTCACACTGAGAATTTTTATCGGCCCGACAGACGCGCTGTTGTTTCCATGCGTTCCTCCGCAGGCCTCAACATCCAAGCCTTGTATTTCAACAACCCTTATATCTGCGCCCGGGACAGCCCCGCCTTGGTATAATTTAAATCCATAAGCTTTCTCTGCCTGCTGTTTTGGCATATTTGTTTTCTTAATCTGCAAATTAGACAATACTGCTTCGTTTGATAATTTTTCAATCTTCTGAACTTCTTCTTTTGTTAAATTGGCGTAATGCGTTATATCCAGCCTTGCTTTTTCTGGCGTGACTTCAGAGCCAGCCTGCCAGATGTGATGGCCCAGGATTGCATGTGCAACGCCATTGACTATGTGGACTGCATCATGGTGCCTCATAGCAGCCAATCTCTTGCCAAAATCTACTTTTCCGATGACAGGCATGCCTTCCTTTACATTAGTTTCCCGGACTAGATGTGCAATTACCTTGCCGAATTTTTCAACTGCAACAACTTCTTTTCCATTAAGCTCGCCTGTGTCGCAGACCTGCCCGCCACCCGTAGGATAAAATGCAGTTTTGTCTAAAATAACATATTTCTGCCCGTCAAGGTTGATAACTTTAAGGACTTTGGCGGAAAATTCCTTCATAAAAACATCTTCATAGTAAAGTGCCTGTGTTGCTGGCAGGCCTTCCAGTTCCGCAAGAAGTTTCGAGCTTGTTTTTGCTTTTTCTCTTTTAACTTCTGTGTGCATTGCAGCAACTTTTGAATAAAAATCAGCAGGAATTTTTATAGAGATTCCTTTTTTCTCTGCAGAGGCCTGCAAGTCTTCAGGCAAAACGCCGTTGCTATCGTATAAAATCATTAAGTCTTCTATTTCCAGCTTTTTCTTTTTCTGCAGGATGCCTTCTATTATTCCAGAAACCTTCTGCTTTGTTTCGGCGTATTTTTTTATTTCAACGTCAAGAATTTTTTCTACGTTTGGAAGCATTTCCATAAGTTCAGGATACATTGGCGCACTTGTTGCTTCTATTAATTCAGAGCCTTTCTCGTCGGAAATCTGCCTCGCCCTTGCTCCGGAAAGCGAGCGGGCCAGATCCCTGGCAAGCTCTTTGAAATCAATCTGCCAGCCCTGCTTCTCAGCTAGCCTTAATGCTCTTCTCAAAATAAATCTGAGATTATACCCTCCGCCTGTGTTTGACGGAAGCGCGCCGTCTGCAAGTGCAAACAAAAGCGTTCTCGTGTGATCTAGTATTGAATAAAAAGATTTCATTATTTCAACTTCGATTTTCAAGTCTTCGTAACTGCACTTTATTTTCTTTGCGATTTTTTTCAATTCAGAATCCAAGTCCTGAATATCTTCGATATTAAGCCGTGCTGCTTCGAGTGCGAACCTTTCAACAATTTTTTTATTCTGTTTTATTTTCAGCTGTTTCAGCCATTTTTTATCAACAGGATCAAAAGTAATTTCATAAGACGTGCCTGTGCCGTTCAGAAGCCACGGGATTCTTTCAAGGCCCCAACCAAAATCAACAACTTTTAGCGGAAGTTCCTTCAGTCCGTTGTCTGTAACTGCAAACTGCATGAAAACAGCTGTCATTACCTCAAGCCCCTTGCAGAAGACTTCGAAGCACGGGCCTGCATTCCCTCCGCCGACCCATGCATCTTCGACAAAAGTCAGGTCTTTTTTTTCAATTCCGAAGTTTTCAAGGGCGCCAATGACATTTGCTATCTCTGGGTCTTTCCAGTGTTCGAGATGCCCCATTTTTGTAGAAATGAAACGCGTTTGGCCAAGCATTACAAAGCCAGAATAATGCCTTGAGGTTATTCCAACATTTTCAATATCATTAAATCTGAAGCATGGCTGTGCGACAACAAGAGGATTGGCTGGCGGTTTTACTTCTCCTGACACAACATACGGCTGAAAATCATATATTGATGCCTGAACAAACCAAGTATCATCCCGCCACCTTGCTATTGTCGGGTATCTTGGTATTGTCTGGTAGCCCTGCTTTGCAAAATATCTTGAAAATTCGCGCCAAGTATCTATGTAATCTAGTTTTTTTGCACCTATTTTCTTTCCAATAAATGAGTAAGGTTCGCAGGATGAGTCACCGCAGGTCTTCTTTTTCTTGTCTGCAACCCAGAAAGTTCTTTTACATTTGCCGCATGTTTTTCTGATAAATCCCCTATCTGCAAAGATTTTCAAGTCGTAATGTTGTTTCCAATCTTTATGAAATTGTTTCTGCAGGGACTTTTTATCGAAATCCATGGTTACTTATTGACAGCATAAGGTATTTATTTGTTTGTGATTTCTGCCGAGAAGTTTAAATTTATTTGAAATATTGAAATGTTATTTAATTATCTGTATGGAAATGTTTATAAATGTATTTTGCACGCTACTAGCGATTAAAATGGGATTCGGCAAAGGACTCGAAGGACTAGTTGGTGTGGTAACCGCAGGCCTGGGAAGCGTGTTAATAGTAGCAGGCATAGATTCTGGTGTGTTTAATAATTCCTTTAGCAAGGCATATCTAGATCAAACAGCTATAGAAAATTTAAGAAGTTTCTCAGCTGCTGACCGTATCGGACAATCAGTATTCGTATTCGGTCTTGGCTGTGTATCATTGTTGCTTGGTTATTATGTGATGCGGAATGCATCAAATCCCAGATAAATAATTATTTGTTATGAAGTTTTTACCTCCTCTTCATATTCTGCCCTTGCATTGCCAGAATATCTTCTTTTGTTAATTTTCCTTTGCTCTTCAGCTTTTCCATGGCAGCCTCTGCTTTCTTCTGGACTGCTGGAATCATTTCCTGCTCTGTGAAAACAGGCAGTGAAGTCAAAGCACCCCATTGCTGCAAAAATTTCTCCAGCCTTACGTCAATTTCGGAAATCTGCGCCTTCAATCCTTGTAAATCTACATTAATTTTCTCGCGTGTTTCTTTCGCTTTTGCAATTAATTCAGATTTCTCAGTAAGTTTCTTGAAAATATCAGTGCTTTCTGTTGCAAGTTTTTGTATTTCTATATGAATATCGTCGGCCTCAACCTTCTTTTCCTTAACATCATCCTTGAAATCACGCAGTTCTTTGAATTTTGCATCCTCTAGCTTCATTTCACCTAGTTGCGCTTTCAGTTCCTTGAGCTGGCGCATCATTTTCTTTTCGCGTTCAAAAGAAAGCGCTTCTGTTTGGATTGTGAATTCGATTTTTTCAATTTGTTTTTGTATTAACGAAGGCGAACCTTTTGATTTATCTTTTGGGACAACGTTAGCTTTTATTTCTCTGAACTTACCCCACATTTCAGAAAGGCCTTTGTTAAAAACCTGTCGCTTGCCCTTCAAGTCTCTTATTTTTGTGTCAATTTCTTTTTTCTTATCCCGGAGTTCTTTTGCAGTCTTGATATAGTTGTTTAAGTCCTGATTAAGGCCATCTTTTTCCTTGTACTTGGATTCTTTCTGCTCGCTGAGTTGTTTAAGGCTGACACTAAGTAGATGGATTTCTTTCTTGAGTTGTTCTAACTGTTGCTTTACTTCTACTTTCTCGTCCATATCTTAGTGCCATTTTGTATCGGGTAAACTGCTTGCTTATCCGAACAAAGCGCCCAGGCCTGCTGCAGCTTCTTCTTCTGTTGCCTTTGTTTCTTCAGGCTTCTTCTCTTCTTTCTTTGCTGCTGGTGCAGCAGAAGCTGCTGGTGCCGCTGTCATCACAGACGCTTCCTTGATGACTTTGTCAATATCAACACTGTGCAAAGCAGCAACAGTAGCCTTGACTTTCGTCTTGTCGGTTGTAACGCCTGCTGCGGTGAGTACCTTATCTAAGGCTTCCTCTGTAATCTGCTTTCCTGCGCGATGAAGTAACATCGCTCCGTATAGGTATTCCATTTTTTCTCCCTCAAACCTGAACATTAACTATTGGTTCTAAAGCCTTTGCGTCTCTTTCTGCTTTAGCCAATAAGTATTCGGCAATCTCCTTTGTCAGTATCTTCTGCTCGACTCCAAGCTTGAATGCATCCATGTGCGCTATCTGTATGTTTGCAATCAGCTTGTCTGTATCTATGTCAAGTATCGAAGATAAGTATAAGTCTGAGCCTTCAACTGCTGCAATAAGGTTTATGCCAACCTGCATCGGCTCTATTCCTAGTTTTGAAAGTATGCCTACTGCAAGTTTTGGAACTGGCTCGCCAGCCTTTACAACAAGGGCAGGCTGTAAAATCTCAAGCTTACCATTCACAGGCTTTGCTTTTATTTTCAACTGGGCAAATTCAGATATTATGGGCCCCGGAGCAAATGGCGTTGGGCCTGGCTGTACCCAGATATCTGTTGGGGCAAGCTGGCCTGCCTTTGCAGGAAGGCTCTGCCTGTTATGCTTGAGCTGTGCAAAAACTTCAAAAGCATTCAGGTTTGTGAATATCATGGCTGGCTCTTTGCCCAAGTGCTGAATCAAATCCTTAACTTTGGGGTTTGCAGAGCTTTCCAGTGCTTTTTGAATCAGAATTTTCCTTGCAATTATAAATTTTATCTTCTCGCCAAGTTTTTTTCTTACAATCTGCAATTGTTTTGCAGGTAGGCTCGTCAAATCCAAAAGTGCAATTGTTGAGTATGAAGTTGTAAGCTTCTTAATTTCATCTACTTTGGAGACTTTCCATGCAGGAACCTTGCGAGTATTTGGTTTTTGGTTTTTGGTTCCAGTTGCCATTTTACTGCACCACCTTCACTGGCTTGCCCATTGTTGTCTTTATGAGTATCTCTTTGATATTGTGCTGTGCCTTTGGCAGTTTTGCTGTCAGCCTTTCATAGACCGCCATGAAATTTCCTGCAAGCTGTTCGTCTGTCATTTGTTCAGAACCGATTGAAAATTGTATTGTCGGCGCTTTTTTTATAGTGACTCTTGCAGTTATCCTGAGATTTTTAATTAATGGCTCAAGGTTTGCTTTCGGAGGCAGGATGTGGCCTGCTTTTGGGTTTGGAACCTTTCCCAAAGGTCCGAGATATTTAGCAAATGCTTTTGCAACAAGCGGCATTATATTTGCCTGCCCTAAGAAGAAATCATAATCTCTTACAAGCTTTCGCAACTGCCTCGCATCTGTCCATTTGCCGAAATCATCTGATAAAATCATCAAGTCTGCGAATTTCTGCCCCTGATCCTTTAATTCTGGGCCGACAAAGATGCATACCTTGGCTGGCCTCGCCCTTCCATGAGGGAGCTGTATGAATTCATCTAATTTTCCTTCCTCTTTGTTAACATCCAATTCCTTGAGATTTAGAATTACATCTATGCCTTGTGTGAATTTTCTCTTTTCAGCAGAACGTACCTGCTGGATTGCCTCAATAACTTTCTTTTGGTCCATATTTGAAGGCGTTACAACAATTAGCTCGTTGCAACGCAACTACTGCCGAAGCAGTTGATATTTGCTGATAAAAGAGCTTTAAAAAGGTTTTTGTTAGATTGGCTTTGTTTAAACAGTCTATTTTGTAAATAAACTAATTATTGACAATGCTATGGTAGCTATTGCTAAAACCCACGTAGCCGAGACTAATCTTTTATTTGTTTCTATTGTTTGATGCACCATCCACGCATCAACAATTCTTCCCTCAGTTGCTTCTGTTTTGTGCGACTCAAGAGAAGTTGCATATGCCTCTTTTTTGAACTTTTTATAAAGATCTGCGAATTTCATTTATTCTCCTTAATTATTATCTTAGCTTTCTTGCCAATATGTTTTCGCGGCACAATTATGTGCGCGCCCGTCCCAAATTTAGTGACTTCGCGCTCAAGCACCTCATTTGCGCGTAACATGTCATTTAGTTCTTTGATTTTTCCAAAATCATTTTTGATTTCTTTTATTAGGTTAAAATTCTTTTTCGGTGATGTTGCCATATATATCTAATATATACTAACTATAAAAGCTTTTTGATGGTGCAGCATAAAGAAAACCACATAACCCAAACTTCGCTTTGCCTTTGCATCGGCAAAGTCCGCCGAACTGCATTCGGCGTTATCGTTTGTGAATAATGTTTCTGCGGAAACATTATAAATAAGCATCTCTTTCCAGAAACATGGCCATTGACTATGAAAAGATTTTGAAGCTGGGATCGAAAGGCAGGCTTGTAGAAACAAAAGACTCTTTGAAGATAGTTGAGCAGAAACAGCTGGCCGGCCTGCAGTTCATGGGCTTGGAACAGCTCAGGCCGTTTGAGTATGAGTTTGCCAAGTCGCGGTTTGAAGATGCCTTTGCGAAAATGTCAAAGAGGATAGAGATACTTTATTTCCTAGTGCAGATAAAGCTTTACGAGATAAAAGATAGGGGCAAAACTAAATATTCAATTCATATTCGCGTGGCAGTACCTGGTAAACACGTTAACATTGATAATGATACATTTGACATCAATTCTGCAGTAAATGGCGCAATTAATTCTCTCGAGCAGAACCTCAGCAAATTCGCAGGAAAACTAAGAGACCAGCAGAAAAATTTCGGAAAGGGGAGAAAGAAAGTCATGCGCGACACAGACATTGATATTTTCCGCGCAGAAAAAATGGCAAATAAAAGGGCAAAAAGATGAGCAAGATAAAGCAAATAAATTTGCTAATCTTGCTTTTGGGGCAAAAATGAGCAAGACTTTAGTAATAGTAGCTTTGATTTTGATAATTTTGGGATTATGGTTTTTCCCTGCGCTTACTAAAACAACGATAACGGGGGCATTTAGTTATTTAAAAGGCCAGGCAGCAAATATTGGATTAATAAAGTAATCAGCCGCCTGCACTTTGATATTTTCTTATTCCGAGTTCCCAGAGAATTATTGCAAAAGCCAGAAATCCGAATGCGACCAGCGATAGTTTTAGTACTTCTACCAAACTTAAAACTCCAAACAAAGCCTGCGCAGGATAAAATGCAGCCAATCCGATTGGAAAAACGTAAGTTAGTAATGCGCTGCCCGTCTTGCCATAAACACTAATCGGATTCTTGCCGATTTTAGCAACCTCGTAAAATAAATCTATGAGTGTGTATGTGTTTACAAATAAAAATGCGAATGCAACTATGATTATGTTGAGCGAGAGGAAGAAAAGCAGGGCTAGAAAAATTATCAGCAGGCTTGCCGCAACATTCGCAGTAGCCAGATGAAGCCCGAGTTTCGGCAGCGCATACGAAATAACAGCAATACCTGCCAATATCTCTGCACTCGCATCTATATCTGTTGAAGTTGCTAATGCATAGCTCAGCGGGCGCATTGGGCGCACCAAGTCTATATCATAAGTGCCGTCCCTGATTTTTTCCAGCATCCTAAACGTCATTGCCATAGTAAACAGCGAATTAAGCCCGCTTGCCAGCGAAAACAATCCGGTCAGAAGCAGGAACTGCTCAAAGCTCCAGCCAGCTATTCCTTTTGAATTTGAGTAAATCAGAAGCGCAATCAACGGCCCGATAACTCCGATGACAGCGATGCCGATGGATTTCAGAAAAAAATCGCCTTTGTATGCCATCTCGCTTGCTATTTCAATAGCAGTCCTGCGTTTCCAAATTCTAAGCCAGCGAAGCATCTCATCCGCCCGGCGCAGTGAACGATTTCATCGCCCTGCGCCAAATAAAACTTATTGCAGTCATCAGGATTATAATCCAAACTATCTGTATTAGCATATTTCCAAGTGCGCCAAATATGCCATATTTTCCTAGATATGTTTGAACTGGTACAAAAATTATATATTGGAATGGCAGAAAAGAAAATACCTTCTGCCAGAACTGCGGGAAAAACGTCAGCGGAAAAATAAAACCGCTGAAAATGCTGAAAAGCCCCATGTACGCCCACCGTATGCCGTGGTATGAAGTCAGCCAAAATGCGCCGAGCGCAATAAAAGCAGACAGAGCGAAGTTGAGCACCATGGCAAGGCCTGCTGATGCGCTAAAAAGAGCAAGATTTGTCCAGCCAGTAAATTTCATGCCAAACAGTAACGCGCCAATCAAAACCATTGGGATACAGTATATCAAAAACTGAAGCCCTCTGGAGCCAAAGTTCATCCAAAAATGATAATATAAAAAATTAATTGGGCGTGCTAATTGCGTTATGAGAGTACCGCGCCTTATTTTTTGGCTCAAATCCATAATTATGCTGGTCCATGTCAGCGTCTGTACTATTTCGCTAAGTACAAAGTAAGTTATCAGTTCGCGCAGGGAATAGCCTGCAATTACGCCCTGTCCGCTAAAGCCGTAAACAGCAGTCCACAGCAAATAGTATGTGCCTAGCGATACCAGTGATATTATTATCCATACAAGCATATCAAATTTCCAAACCGCAGCTTCTTTGATACCTAATTTTGCCGCGCCAAGTTCAAAGCTCATTTTTTGTAAATCTCTTTAATTACTTCTTCAATCGGCGGATCTGTGATTGTTATATCCGCTACTTTGAAATTTTTCAGCAAGTAGGTTGTTACATCGCCGATCTGAATTTTTTTCAAATTAGCTTCTATTGTCAGCTCATATTCATTTTCAGATTCGATTTTGCATCCATTAAGTGTGAATTTTTTGTGCGGTTCAGAAAATTTCACATTCAAGTGTTTTGTTTTGATATATTTCTGTTTTATTTTGCTGAGCAGGCCATCATAAACTATTGCGCCTTTGTTGATTATCACAATCCTTTTGCAGAGATTTTCTATGTCTGACATATCGTGCGTCGTTATTACAAAAGTAGTTCCTTCTTCTCTGTTAAGGTCGCGGATGAATTTTCTGATCCTTTCTTTTGCTATTATGTCAACTCCGATTGTCGGCTCGTCAAGAAAAACTAGTTTTGGATTGTGCAGAAGTGCGCAGACAAGATTGCACTTCATTCTTTCGCCAAGCGATAAGTCGCGCACAGGAGTTTTAGTTACGTTTTCAATTCCAAGGATTTCTATCATGCGATTTAATCTTTTTTTGAAATCTTTTTCCGGAATTTCATAAACTTCGCGCAGGAATTCAAAAGTATCAATGGCAGGTATATCCCACCAAAGCAATGGCTTTGGCCCGAATACGACACCGATATTTTTCACATACTTTATTCTCTGGCGCCAGGGTTCAAATCCGAGGCAATTTATCGTGCCAGAAGTTGGAAATAATGTCCCGCACATGGCTTTGATTAAGGTTGACTTGCCAGCTCCATTTGGCCCTATTAATCCAAGAATTTCGCCTTCATCTGCCTTAAAACTGACTTTGTCAAGAGCAGTGACTGTCTTGTACTTTCGGAAGAGAAGAGATTTGAATGCTTCGAGCAGGCCCGCCTCTCTCGTATGTGTCCTGAATGTTTTCTTTAAATTTCTGACTTCTATCGCAATAGCCATTGCTTCTCCGAAATTGTTTGCCGGAGGATATATTAAAAGCATTGTGGTCAATGTTATCCGTTTTTTGCACTTTTTGGCACAAAAGATTTATATTCGCAGTGCGAGAAATATACATTCCACTGCAAAATGAAATACAACATTTTAATCACGGGCCCGCCAGCCTCGGGAAAGTCAACTCTTCTTCAGGAAATAACAAACGGGAAAAACATTTCAGGAATAATTACAACTGAGCTTAGGAAGGACCACGAGAGATGGGGCTTTGTTGTTGCTGATGTCAAAACTGAGAGGCATACCATCATGGCGTCAACTGACATTAAGCCTGCTGTCGTGGGAAAATATGGCGTCGATGTTTTTGCTTTCGAAAAAATTGCAGTCCCAGCAATCGAAGCAGGCATAAAAGATGAAAATTCAATAATAATTATTGACGAAATCGGAAACATGGAACTGCTTTCAGAAAAATTCAAAATGATTGTGGAAAAAGCGCTCGGCACTAAAAGAGTTATTGGAACAATCTCGATGAAGTCGCGTGATGAGTTTGTCTCGAAAGTAAAATCAAGAAAAGATACAAAGATTTATTATTTAACGCCCATAAATCGCGAAAGGGTTAGAGAAGAAATTTTGACAGCACTAGATTAATTTTCCTTTATATTGGCTGCATCTAGTATCGTCGTACTTCACGCCAAAAATTTTACCTTCAGGCCAGCTAGCGCAGAGCTTTGGCTTTGCATTTTGTATGCTGCATGCGGCCAGACTGTCCTTGAATTCAAAAAAGGTGCAGAAGCCAGCGGGAGTCCTTTTCAAATTTCCACGTGCATCGAGAAAATCTCTTTTTTTGTAGCCTGCAATCTCAATCCTTGCCACATCATCTGCGGTTGGCTTCACGCGTAGCCTGCAGCACAGGCCGCAACGCTTGCAGCTGAACGGCTTTCTAGCCAAAACAAATCTGCGGCCGAAGAAATAATAAATCAGCAATAGATCTATGCCGCCAAGAGCAAGCCAGACTAACTCCATATGACTTCGACCTGATCCGTTCTCCAGTCTTGATTAACTTTTGTTTCAGAAATTTTATTTTTTATTCCAGCTTTATTTTCTAAAATGCCAGCCCATGCAATCATCGCGCCGTTGTCGCCAGATAAATCTTTAGGCACCACCGCAAATTTAATTCCGCGCTCCTTGCACATCAGTTGCAGCATCTCTGCCAGCCTTTTATTCGCAGCAACGCCGCCAGTCAGCAGGACTTCATTTTTATTTATGTGCGCAACAGCTCTTTCAGTTGCCTCTGTTAGCATCGCAAAAACAGTTTCTTGCGCAGAATAGCACAAGTCTGAAATTAATTGCGAGTTCTTGGTTTTTAGTTCTGAGTTTTTTGCTAATTGTTCAAGTTTTGTCAAAATTCCAGAAAACGTAAAATCCATTCCCTTGACAGTGTAGGGAAGTTCAACATATTTCTTTCCTTTTAGTGCAAGCTCTTCAATCTTCGGGCCCTGCGGGAATCCCAAACCCAAGGCTCTGCCAAACGAATCCAAGAAATTTCCAACGCCAGTATCTAACGTTTCGCCAAAGACGCGGTATCTGCCTGCGGCAAGCGCAAGAATCTGCGTGTTTGCGCCAGAAACATAAAGTGTGATTGGATCTTTGAAACCAGAAGTATGCTTTCCGATTTCAACATGCGCGATGCAATGGTTAACTCCCCGGATTGGAACTTTCAAATATGTTGCCAAAGCTCGAGCAGCAGCAGCCCCGACTCTCAAACAGCCCCCAAGGCCAGGCCCTTGCGAGAATGCAACCAAATTTATGTCTTTTAATTTTATATTTGCTTTTTCTATCGCTCTTTTTAAAACAAAGTCATACATTAAAATGTGGTGTTCAGTAACTTTTCCGGGTTTTATTCCGCCGGTTTCTGTTGTAAAAGTTGATTTCTCATTGGCAAGCACTTCGCCGTTGCTATTTACAATTCCAATTCCCAAAGTATGCGCGGTTGATTCAATTCCGAGGCAGAGCATGCCAAAACATAACCAAAAGAGTTTAAAAACCATTTCTATCTATGGTGTGATGAAAGTAGCCTTAATGGACTTGGATTACACTTTGGTAGATATTCGCAAGCCGGATTTATTTGAAAATCTCGTGTCAGATATTTTGAAACAGACTTTCAGCAGGACTGTAACAAAAGAGCAGGCCCATGAGATAGTCCGCGGCAATTCAGCATACCTTGTGCAGGAAGGAATAAAAAACGAGTTTTGGAAAAGGTTTGATTTGGAAACGCCTGAAACAAGGCGGTGCGCAATACAAAATAAAGTTATGCGCGCAATGCCGGGCGCACACAGGCTTTTGTCAGAACTAAAGGCGCGGGACTATTATATTGCACTGGTTACAAATGCGCCGGAATATTCTGCGAAAGTTGCTATTGACAATTTGTATCTCGCCGGCTATTTCAGCGCATTCTCATTTAGCGAAGGCGAGCTGATTAAGCCCCACGAAGAGCCAGCCCTGCGTGCGTTGAGAGGCGCACNNATGCTGGAGCCCGGACCGTTTACTCCGAGCATGTGCTCGAGCCCTTTCATGGCCACGCCCATGGGCAATGCCACTGCACCAGCAAGCACTTCGCCTATTGGTGCGCAGTAATAATAACTCCCAATAGATGGCGCCACATTGTTTTGTTGCGAGTACATATTTAATAACGTTTCAATTTAGTTATAAAGCTTTCTTAAATTCCGCATAGCCGCACTTGCCGCAGTGTGAGCGGTCCTTGTGCTCTGCCATGAAGACTGCGGGCCCGCACTTCGGGCAGGTTTTTCCTAAGCGTGTTAAATTTTCTCCAGATACAGTGTATTTCTTGTATTTTTTGATTGAATTGCTTTTTTTTACAGCTTTTTTTGCGTCAGCCATTTTATTTCTTCGCCTTTCCTACGCGTTTTTTCTTTGCGCCAGTATTCCTACCGATAATATATTTCGGCTCGTTTTTGTCTAAATGAGCTTTATCTTTGTAGAGGACTGCTTTCATTTTTGCCCTGTCGCTGAAATTTGTTGTCATATTTCTAATTAGCAAAAGAGTTTCATCTGCGCCAAGCTGTGCTGCCAGTAATTTCTTTGCTTCGGTTCTTTTTGGTGTTGGCTGGCCTGCGTGAAGGACTTCTGCATCTATCTCTGTCCTACTAAAGAATACATTTTCTTTTTTGTTTAAGATTCGGATTTCCATTTTATAATCTTATCGCGTGCTCACCTTTGTCTTGGATTTTCAATTTCTTTGCGAGTTCTGATTTTTCTGGATCAAGAATAACTATCCTACCCTTCCAGCTTTCCGAGAGCTTTGCCTCTGGGTGAAGCGGGCACTTGTCACCTACCACTAATTTCTTGCAAATTTTACAGGCTAGCTTAGGCATTTTGTACTCCTATTTGTATTTCTTCATAATCCATCGGTGTAAAATCACAAACATAACAAAGCTTTCCCTGTTGTTCTTGCAATTGTTCGATGTGATGGTTCATCAGTGCAACATTATTGTCATGCACTTCAATAACGCGTCCGCCACAGAATACAATAACTTTTGAACCATATTCATGTGCTGCAGATCGTATTTGCGAATCAAATTTTTCACTAAAAGCGTCATTTAATTTTAAGATTTCATCCATTGATAAGTTCACAATGTCTGCAGGCGTTGCATTCTCTGGATTTTTTAATAAATCTTGCAGTATCATTTCTTCTCTCCCTTACATGCGAGTTTAGGCATTTAAATTTCTCCTATTTTGTATGTACGTTTTCGCGTAGTTTGCAGCGATTAATGCCGAGCCAAATAACACAAATGCCTCATTTATCGGCGTGTCGAGTTTATTATTTTGGAATGCATTCACGAGCAGTTCTATTCCGGTTATAATCGCTCCGCTGATAAAAAACGCAGAACCTACCATTGCCAGCAAATTTTCGCTATTTCCTATATAATTATCTGCCATTTGGATATATGTTGATAGCGTTGTCATTTTATTTATTTCTTCTCCTTTTTCTTTTCCGCTTTTTCTGCCTTTTCTTCTTTCTCAGCCTTCTTTGCAGCCTTTGCCTCGCCTGTGATAAGCTCGTCAATCCATTCCTGCTTGCCAAGGTATGGCTGTCTCATTGTTAATCCTAATTTCGGACCTTTCGGATCCTTGAATGAGATTGCAATTATCCTTGCGCGGACTTTATCACCTACTTTTAAAACCTTTCCAGATTGCTTGCCCTGCAATGCCTTTGATTTTGAAAAGCT
>DUFN01000014.1 GCA_013331935.1 Nanobdellota archaeon
GCACTTCAATTTTATCTGCCTTGACTGAAACTTCTCCTCTTTTTGTTTTTGTTACAGTGCCATGCACTCCGAGAAAATCTCCCCGCTCAACTGCTTTTAACAATTTGAATTGTTTTTTCAGCGAATCTTCAGCCAGCCACAGTTGAATTTTGCCAGAGTAGTCTTCCAAGTCTGCAAAAGCCAGTTTTCCATGCTCTCGAATAGACATAATTCTGCCAGCTATTGAAACTTTTTTATTTTCCAGCTTTGCAAAACCATCGTGAATTTCCTTGGTCTGATGCGAGCGCTCGAATGCCGCGCCAGGGTATGGATTCACTTTCATCTTTTTCAGCTGTTCCAGCTTCTGAAGTCTGTCTTGTTCTGCCATAAAACTTAGTTAAAACACCATTATTTAAGCATTTTTCATGCTCAAAACATTTTAAAATGGCAAAACATGGCATATACTGTGGGCCCGTAACTCAGCCTGGTTAGAGTGGCAGCCTTTTATGCCCCGCCTTTTTGCCGGAAGGCAAAGTGGGTGAGGGTCAAGGAAGAACCTCAAACTGGGGAGAGGGACACTTCCCTCTCCGCGGTTCGGAGAGCTGCAAGTCGAGGGTTCGAATATCGCTGAACAAAGTTCAGCGGACTTTCCTTAGAAAGTTACTCGAAAGTCCCTCCGGGCTCACGTTAATCAATTATCTGGTAAGAAATGCCTTCTCGCACCTGCTTCCAGCTTTTATTATTTATAACACAGTCCGCAGCCTTGAACCCCAAATCCATGCAGTGGTCTATGTTGTTGTAACTGAACATGCCCTGCCTGCCAGTGCTTATGAAGTTTCCAAGGCTATCCAGATAAGCAGTAATTTTGTTCAGATTAGCATCAAAGCCTTTTTTGTAAACAGGGTATGCGCCCTTTGCCCGCAAAAACAAAGTGTCATAAATATCAACTCTTGACAGCAGGCCAAGCTTCAGAAAATCACTGAGGCACGCCTCAGTAATCCCATCATCGCTTTCGTTTATTATTTCTGGGTTTGTAACTTCCAGCACCAGGACAGTTTTATCTTTCGGCGCAATAAATCGGCTGAAATTTTTCAGCTCAGAAACCCTATTAAATACAAACCTTGCTTCTGGAAAAAAAACCCAGTTTTCATCCATTACTTTATTTTTATTAACAAAAAGATATATTATGGCCATATCTTGATATTGAATTTCTTTGGCTGACTTTGCCGCATCGTCCGGCATTTCCAACAGCAACGGCAGTTTATTTATTGGAATAGTTGATATTATAAAATCCGGTTTTATTATTGATGCAACATTGTCATGAATGTAATTAATTTCGGTTATTTTTCCTGCATCCTGCTTGATTGATGTTATTTTTGCGCAGAGTATTATTGTGCCATTATTTTTTCTTATTCTATCTGCTATCCGCTCGGCTACCATCCCAAATCCAAACTTCGGATAGTATATTGTATCTGAGCTTAGCAATTTTGTTTTGAAAATAGTGTTTGTTATTATTGAAATCAGATTAGGAACTACGATTCTTGTTTTTGCAAGCTCGCTAGACAGCTGGCTTGGCAAGCCCCAGACTTTTTTTGCATAAGATTCAAAAAGCAGGCTGTATATTTTCTTTCCAAAACGGTTTATAAGATAAGATTCATAATCATCATCTGTTGCGCGCGGATTTAATTTTGCTAATGCATAACTCAGCATGCATTGGGTGCACTTCCATAATCCCATGTTTGAAAAAACTTCTGCAAATTTTACAGGGTATGAAAAAAACCTGCCGAACAGGTGTATTTTGCTTTTCTTTTGCAATGATAAGGCATTTTCTCCCAGCAGGCCAAGTATTTCTTTTTGTATTTCTGGCATCAGCGTGAAAATCTTATGCGGGCCGTAATCGAGTATGAAATCCTTGTACTTAAAAGATGCTGCAAACCCGCCGACATTATTATTTTTTTCCAGCACAGTTACATTGTGGCCTGCCTCACTGAGCCTCATAGCACAGCTCAGACCTGTGATGCCTGCACCCAGAATAGCTACATTTGCCATTGGCTTGCGTATTTGATAAGTTTTATAAAATATCTGATTTTGCTATTAGTATGTTAAGTTTTGTAATACCTGCGATGAACGAGTGCAATGGCATTAAGCGCGTAATATCCGATATTAAGGCCAAGGCCGCAGCTCTTGATTACGAAATCGTGGTTATTGATACAAATTCAACAGATGGTACTCCGGAGGCTGCGCGGGAACTTGGCGCAGTTGTTATTGACGAGCCGCGCAGGGGTTATGGCCGGGCATACAAAACTGGTTTTTCAGAAGCAAAAGGTGATATAATTATAACTTTAGATGCAGATGGAACTTATCCGCTGGACTCTATCAGCGAAGCAGTGCGCATATTGCAGGCCAACGAAGCGGATTTCATAACATGCAACCGTTTCGGCGGGCAGGAAACTGCAATGAAACTTTCGCATAGGTTTGGCAACTATGTTTTGAGTTTTTTTACACGCGCGCTTTTCGGAATAAGAATAAGTGATTCGCAGAGCGGAATGTGGATTTTCAAAAAAAACATCCTGCCGAAATTAAATCTAATTGCAGATGGCATGGCATTCAGTGAAGAAATCAAAATAGAGGCATTCTCTAAGGTTAAATCCGTGGAAATACCGACAAACTATATGAGCAGAATTGGCGAGGTAAAACTGCGCGGGTTCAGCGACGGGTTCGAAAACTTAAAATTCCTATTTAAAAAAAGATTTTCTAACATACCACGCGCGCAATAGATTTAAATTCCCCAACAAATACAGAAAACCATGGCCACAAAACCAAACATAATACAACTCTTAGCCGTAATTCTCTTAGTCGTATTATCGCTGATAAGCATAAGCACAATGACAGGCTCTGCCACCACAGCATTCTGCAATCCATNNCATCAGAAGTAAGGCAGGTTGCATTAGGTTCAAACCTCAACACAGAATTTGATTCTGAAATGAGCAGGAATGACATCTGCCTCGGAGAAGAATCTGCAAGCGTGCAGGGAGATGATTCTGACACAAAAGAAATTCTCGTTCTTGGCCACAAGAGCAGGTTCATCGGGCCTGCCACTGCATTAACTTCAGCAGATAAATATAATTCAGCAGTCCTCGAAGCAGATGACGGCTCTGTAAAATTATTCTACATCTTTGAAAATTCCATTGACTTAACAAAAGCGACGCAGGATTCGCCATTAAAAATACATTTCATGGGAAAGAAATATGAAATAACAAAAGTAACAGATACAAGCTTTACTGCGATTGTCGGAAACTCATCATTGATGAAACTCGGCAGCATATCTTTAATCGGCGGAAAAGAAGTCCAGCTTCTCAGAGTCAGCCAGAGCGGTACTGTGATTGTTTCTGTTGATGGAAATAATGTGCTTATTTCCCGCGGTGCGACAGAAAAGATAAGCGGCATCGAAGTAACAAATATTGAATCGTTCTACGATTCTGCGAATTTATTTAATAATTTTGCAGAATTATCGATTGGAAACAAAGCAGTTGCAACGATAAGAGACGGCGATAAATACAACGATGATTGGAGCTGGACTATTGGCGGGCTGGCTTCGACAGGCGGAACAACTACATCTTCCACAGCAGAATTTGCTGGCCCTTTTATCGGAATAAAAAACGAAGTAGAATACAACTCTGATGAAAAGATGCTGACAGCAGGCCAGTGCATCTCCCTGCCAGACAACTACGTGCAGATTTGTTTTGAAGGCTTGACTGACGAAAAATATATTAATTTGGAAATAAATATGGAAACCGCTGATTTAAGTGCTGGTGGGGGCAGTTCTTCTGAATCAACAACGCATTTCAAGGCATCAAGCGCAAAGCTAAAGACTTTGACAGCTAGCAGTAATGAAATCTGGATAACTAATGCAGGCACATTGTATTATAATCAAAATGGAGTCAAGCTGGGCACTTTTGACGGAACTAATGTTGCAACAATCGAAGATTTGAGCATAATTAAATCTGGAAGCACATACACCTTGGATTCGCCGAGAGCTAATGATGATTTGACTTTCTCATTTTCAGGCAATAGCTTAAGCACTGCTGTTTGGAATGGCAGAAGCGTGATTGATGTAGATGGCAAGCTGATAACAAAACAAGGTGTGATAATTAATGCGAACAATGACTTAAATCTGAAAATTCCAAGGGATCAAGTTAAGGCGATAATTAATATTACTTCCTCAGCTTCCTAAGGCAAACCGCATCTGAGATTCAATAAACTGCGACAGCTTTAAACCATTCGCAGTACAGTATTCCTTTAATTTTCTCAGCAATTTGGAATCAATAGTAATATCTATCCTTTGCTTGTAGTTCAACCTCTGAAGTTTTCCGGTTCTATCGTATTCTGCAAGTGCTTCAAAAGCATCTGCGTATTTCTTGAATATCTTTTCGTCATAAAGTTGCATCATGTATCTGCCTCCTTAGTTTTTCAATATTTGTTATGCTTTCAGCAGCGATTTTAATTACTAACTTATTTATTTTCTGCGTATCTGCCGGAAAGCCGTTCGCCTCGAAGAATTTGAAAATCAAGTAAGCGCCCGTCCTTTTGTTTCCATCGTCAAACGCATGGTCTACTATGACTGCCCGTAATAAATATGCTAACTGTTTTATCCACTCCTGAATTCTTGAGGCCTGCGCTACTGCGAATTCGAGGCTGGAGCTGTTCTTTGTTCTGCTGGCTGGCTCGAACCTCTTGTTTATCTTTTCCAGCGCTTCAATCAAAATTTTCATACACATAAATACACATAACTAATATATAAGGCTTTCTAATCAGTTTGGCGCTATCGGGCTTGCGATCTCGCAAGTGGAGTTTGCAGAACCAACTGCATTAGAGCTGGCAAATATATCTGCGAGGCTACATTACAATATGGAAAGCTTTATATAGGGGCGATTACCTTACTATATCAACAATTACAATATAGTAATGAGGCAAATATGACTAACGAAAACCAAACAAATCAACTGCCACAAACAATGATGTTAATGTACGCACCTAGCAATATCGGCAAAACTGCAACTGCAGTTCGCATTCCAGTGGGTGAAGCACTACAAAGAATGACCGAAGGCTATGTGCCTGTAATTACTTACAGAGCTATGCTGCAATTCCCTTTTGTTGCAGGAGATGCAACACAATTAGAACAATGCCTTGGCTTACTAAAAACCATGGCTAGCATGGCATTAAGCCAGCCACCCAAAGGTAATGCGCCGGACTTCAAAGACCCTCTGGACTTTCAGAGCGCAGCAGTGTATCTGCAAGGCGCGGTGGAACTCTTAAGAAGCTGCGATTCACGCGCATTGCCAAGAGATTTGGAAGAACAAATCAGAGGTAGTTAAAATGAAATGCCCAAATTGTTATTCAGGAAGCTTTTTAGAAGACCATCGTAAAGGGGAAACTCTTTGCAAGGAATGCGGAACTGTTGTAGAGGATAATGCAGTCGATACAACTGCAGAATGGACTAATTCCGAAGACGAGCCGAACAAGGCAAGGGCAGGCGCTCCAACTTCCATGTCAAGGGCGGATATGGGTATAAGAACAGTTATCGGTTCAAAGGCAGACATGCTTAAATTATCAGGAAGCTCTCTTAGACGGTACAAGAAACTGCAGAGGGAAGACCTCCGCTCTGCCACAAAGACAGAAAGAAACCTAAAATATGCTTTTGATGACTTGAAAAGATTCACTTCTATTTTAAAACTACCTGCCGCAGTCGAAGAGGAATCTGCAAGATTATACAGGAAGGCCCTTGACAAAAACCTAATCAGGGGAAGGACTGTTGAATCTGTAATGGCTGGATGCATTTACCTTGCCTGCAAGAACTTCGGAGTCCCAAAAGGATTCAAGGAAGTATGCCATCTAACTGGCGTCGACCAAAAAGATTTCGGAAAGGCATTCAAGCATGTAGCAAGAAGGCTGGGAATCAAATTCGGCCCGACATCTGCAATTGATTACATTCCAAGATTTGGGGCAGTCCTGAAGTTAACTTCAGAAACCCAATCAAAGGCTGTCGAAGTCCTGAAGAAAGCAGAGAAGCTAAACCTTGACAATGGCAAAGGCCCGCTCGGGCTTGCTGCTGCTGCGATTTATATTGCTTCACAGATAACTGGCCAGCATATCACACAGAAAATGGTGGCAGACACAACTGCAGTAACAGAAGTAACAATCCGGAATAGATATAAGGAGATTGCAGACAGATTAAAAATTAAAGTGCTGGAGGAATAAAATGGCAAACCTGCACTACTCTAAGGCCGTACCCTTATTGATAGAAAAGCTTAGTGCAGCTATACGATTAAATGATGTTGTTGAAAAACCACTTAAATGCATGGTGCTTGGCGGTTATGCATTGCAGGCATTGTGTGACAGCTATGGCGTCAGCATTGAAAGAAAAACTAACGACATAGATATTTTTACACCAGACGCTAAGGTTTTGATTGACGAAAATGTTAGAATAACACCTACGGGCGCGCAAATGCCACTAGCAGAAGGTTTTCACGCAGAATTGTTTGACTGGATATCTGGCATGGACAGCCAAAAAGATCTTGAAATCAGAATATTTGCTGCTATGGGTGAAAATGAAACGCCGGCATTCAAAAACGATGCTATTGCGGTTTACGTTCCATCTCCGGATATTTTTGTAGCTAACAAACTATTTTCATACAAAAGCGATAATACCCGCGCGAAAGATCTGAGCGATGTTGCAACACTAATTAATATTTTGAAAGAAAAAGATGCTCCTGCATTAAGAAAAGTTGAAAAATTAATTAGGCAGTATGGTCTTACTGACACGTATAAATTAGCAATAAATAGTTCGACAGGGGAATAAAATGGCGTCCCGCCGATATGTTTTGCAGGATTTGAAGAACGCGTATTTACAATATCTTGGAATAATTCATGCTGCAAACCATGTACAGTCAGGGTCGCTGACTGCGGAATTAGAATTTCGCATCAGGGCAAAGGGATGCGGCGCAGTTTTGGATTATTTTAAACACTCGTCTGACACCCGCGAAATTTCTAATTTAATGGGGGAGGGTTTAACAAATATAATTCACAGATTAGTGCTGGAAGATCCAAAAGGCATAAGCTCTGCAAAATACCCTGGCTTAGTTTTAACTACAGAAGGCGCAAAGCGCGTTGCTACACTTAACTGCGGTCCGGAAATATTCGAAATCATGCCAGCACTTAGTACTAATCAAGTAGTATGGCTTAGAAACCTTTTGCGTGTGGAGCGCGATCCCGCTTATGGATAAAATGATTGCAGACAGATTTGACTATGGGCTTGGTACCGAGAGGAATACTCGTGAAGTCACAAAACCCAGAGCAATAGCCGAAGACACAATTGCCCGCGTACGCAAGAGTTTTGGCAATTATCTCTTCCCGTAAGGTTTGTTCGGCGCATTATTGCGATCGCACGAATTTTATCATAAAAACCAAGCAAAATGATTACTAAGTATTAAAATTTATTTATAGATGGCTATATTATACTACTAAACAATAAGTTGCACTCTTTGATAAAACAACTGATTAAAATATCTACGCGCATATATTTAGTTAAAGCACATGGAATCAGCATCAAGCAAATTTTCTCTAACACTGAATGCTGCGGCCCTACACCCGCCACAAAGCATTTTATAGCTGCAGGATCTGCATTTGCCTTGGATATTAAACCTCACGTTCGTAAAAAAATTACGAATATCTTTTTTCTCAATAATATTATAAATTTTATCTTTACGAATCGAACCGAGCCGAATTGGTAAATATTGGCACGGAAAAATTTCACCGCGGGAATTTATGTGTATGTGCACGATGCCAGCAGCACACCCGCCAAATTTGCAATTTTTGACATTTTTAAATAATTTGAATGTTATTGGATCATCAGACGATAACTCTATGCCATATTTTTTAGCAACATTTGATGCGCGCACTAGCACAGTTTTATATTCTTTTGGCGTTAATTGCTCTTTTGCGTTAAAAACGCACCCCAGTATTGGTATAATTCTGTTAATTTTAATCACTTTGATTTTTAACCCAGAGGCTAATTTTATAAATGGCAAAACTTCCATAGAATTGCCGCGATGCGCGGTAAAACGTAATAGTGGAAAAATATTATGCGATACTAAATATTCCACTCCCTCGATTGTTTTTTTAAATGCATCTTTGCTACCACGCATTTTATTGTGTAATTCCGCGCGAGCAGCATCTAAACTTATTCTAATTGGTTTTATTTTTTTAAGCATACTAATTGGAACAGTTTTAATTAGCGTGCCATTAGTAGATATCGAAAACTTGAATCCCATTTTTGAACCAATGTCAATAATCTCTGGTAAGTCTTTTCTGACCAAAGGTTCGCCTCCCGTAATAGATATGTGACTAACACCCATCTTTTTTAAATCTTTAAAAAGATCGTAGATGTTTTCTTTAGTAAGTTCATTTTCGAGATGTTTATTTGCTTCGGCTCTGCAAAAGAAACAATTAAGATTACATTTATTAGTAACTTCTAAATTTATAATATAATTCTTTAAGCTGTTTCTATTACATTCAGCCAACATTTAGTGTCTGCTCCCAAAATATTATTATTAGAATTCGCCCTTGCTCTGCAACCGCCGCAGATATATTTAAATTTGCAATTACCGCACTTGCCTTGTAATTGACTTTTATATCTAAATAATTCTAGTGTCGTATTCTTTTGCCAAATTTCTTTAGGATTTTGTTTGAATATATTTCCAAGAATGAGATTTGGTAGCGCGGGACACGCAGTAACATTTCCACACGGATCTATTCTTAACGTAGCAATACCTATGTCACAACCACCAAAAACCATAATCCTATTTTCTGCAAAGATTCGTCTATCCTTATCTAGTATGTTAAAAAGTGGGTCTCCACTTTTAATACTGATCTTATTTTTATATTTTTGTTTTAATCTATAAATTTCTGTCAAAAGTTGCTTATGTTGCAAAGAAGACAAATCTAGCGCGCTATTAGTGCAGCCTCTTCCAATAGCTATCATGGGTCTTGCGCCAAAATTCTTAACGCGCAAACCATGACATAATTTTATGACCTCTTCTATTTGTTTGTAATTCAAAGAATTAAGAGTCATACCAACTACAACATTTATTTTATGCCTGACAAGTAATTTAATAGCATTTACCGCCCGCTTGAATGCGCCTTTAACTCCACGAATTCTATCATGAGTTTTACCAATACCATCAATACTTATCATTATCCCCCACAAATCATTCGCTTTAAGTTTCTCTACGAGAGACTCAGTGATAAACCAACCATTAGAAAGTATTCTGCATTTGAAACCCAACGAACTGCCATAGCGAATTAACTCCGCGATACGTGGATATAAAAGGGGCTCGCCGCCACCAATAGTTAAAAACTCAGCTCCAAGCACGCTAACTTTTCGAATAATAGACTTATAATATGATAGTGGCAAAAATTTAATATTTGTGCTTGCAGAATTTCTACAATGAATGCATGAAAAATTACAATTATACGACAAATCCCATTCTATAGATATAGGTTTATTTAACATAGCCATTCACTATTTTAGCATACCTTCTGTACCAAAAGTAGCTATGCTCTTAATCATCAGGCCAACAAACCATACACATAGCCCCTTTGCCCACATATATTTTATTTTTCTTAAGACCGGCTGCACGTATTGGCTTTTTGGCGTATTTTTCTATATCAACTATTTTCATACCAATCACATAACACTTGTGAGGTTTTTAAAGCTTATTATTATGGCGATTCTGCTAAAAGTTAACTGCACTAAAACTATCCTTTTGTTAGTTACAGTCTTGCGTAGATTCTCAGCAGCTAAAGCTGCCACGATAAACTACTTTGAGTTTACCTAATGCAGACGCAACATTTAATCATTATGATGCTTAACATATTACGGCGCGAAATAACTTTTCAAA
This sequence comes from Nanobdellota archaeon, assembly GCA_013331935.1. Taxonomy (GTDB): domain Archaea; phylum Nanobdellota; class Nanobdellia; order UBA10117; family UBA10117; genus UBA10117; species UBA10117 sp10117u. The sequence continues at coordinate 9,939 of DUFN01000014.1, forward strand.
TCAGTTCCTCTGGAAGCAACTTCTTTATACATCTTGATTTGATCATCCATTAATTTTCTAAATAATATTTCTGGTTTCCTAACCTGCTGTTCTTTACCAAGATCTTGTCCGATTTCACACCACGCGGTGGGTGAAAGAGGACTTCCATTGAGATTTAATTGTGCCCATAGTTTTTGTGATGTTGTAGGAAGATATGGGGCAAACAATACTGCTAAAGACTTAAGCAAAACTGCACAATTATAGAAGATATCATTCGCTCGTCCAGCATCATTTTTAATAACAATCCATGGTTTGGTGTCGTTAATATATTTATTTCCTTCGCTAGATAATTCGAGAATTTCAAAATACGCTTTTCTCAATTCAGCTCGCTCGAGTAATTGTTCGATTCTCTCTTTTTTTTGCCCTATTTTTTTAAATAACTCTTCATCTCTCTGTGTCAATCTATTTTTTTGTGGCCTCGTTACAGTTCCACCAAGCCTAAAATGAATGAAGTCCAATACTCTATTTGCATAATTTCCATAATTACCTATCAAATCAGAATTTACTCTTTCCTGAAAATCCTTCCATCTAAATTCCAAATCACTAGTTTCTGGTATTAAGTATATTAAATAATGGCGCCAAATATCAGATTCCAAACCTAACGTAGGGAGTCTTTCGCAAAAAACGCCGACCCTCTTACTTTTTGAAAACTTTTGTCCTTCATAATTCAAATATTGCAGACCTATGACATTTCTTGGTAAGTTAAAATCCCCATGAGCAATAATCATTCCTGGCCAAAAAATCGTATGGAATGGGATGTTATCTTTTCCTAAAAAATTATAAATCTCTGTATTTTTTTCCTTCCAGAAAATTTCCCAATCTGTCCGCGCCTCTTTTGTGAATGAAATATACCCAATCGGCGCATCAAACCAGACATAAAATACTTTATTGTCAAACCCCTTTAGCGGAACTTTTATACCGTGTTTTAAATCTCTAGTTATGCATCTGGGTTTTAGCCCTTCATTTATCCAACTTAAAGCAAGATTTTTAACTTGCTGCCGCCACAAACGCTGTGATTCTATCCACTTTTTCAGTTGTGGCGATAGCTTATCTAAACTAAGAAATAAGTGCTCTATGGCTTTTGTTTCTAATTTTCCGCCGGAAAGTGTTGATCTGGGATTTTTTAATTGTAAAGGATCAAGGACAGATGTACATTTTTCACATTGATCTCCATTAGCTTCCGCATAACCACATTTTGGACATTCTCCTGCAACGTATCTATCCGGTAGAAACATATTTTCTTCGGGTGAATAAAATACATTCATTGTTCCTTTTTCAATAAAACCCCGATCATGTATTACTTTGAAGAAATCTCTAACCGTTTCGTGGTGCATTGGATTTGTAGTTCTTGAAAAATTATCATAAGAAATTCCAAACCAATCATAAAT
>DUFN01000011.1 GCA_013331935.1 Nanobdellota archaeon
TACGGCATAAAAGAAGTTGCGCAGTCAGGGCCCTGGATAGATTCGTGGGGCAATTACATATTAGTGTCGCAGTCACGGCTTCCAGATACAGAACAAATATCCACTGTACTACCGTTAATTAAACCATCTGCGCCATCAGAGCCTGCTGGCTTCCACTCACCATTAAATTCTGGAGGCCCACAAGCTACGTTAGCAGAACTATTAGGATTGCCATAATAGGCACAAAACTAATTGTGTGCTGTACTTTTTAGTAAATAACTAATCCACATTTTATGCAAACTAAGTCGCCAGTCGAGTGGTCTGTTACCATTTTTGTCCCATTGCATGATGGGCAGGCCTCAGCTCCCCAAGTTCTCTTCTGGCTCACTGTTCGCATCTCCCTTATTGAGTTCATTTTAGCACCCCCGCTAATTTGCAGTAAAATGTAACAGTCCCTATTAAAATATCTTTCTTCGCGATACGTAATATCTAGAAACGTAACACGTCATAGTTCATGACAGTTTGATTAAAAGTTTTGAAACACTATGCGGTTTTCAGAAGATTTGCAACATCTTCAGTCAGGCAGTAGTCTGTGCAGTAGGTCGGGCAGACCCGCCCATCGCCAGCCATCGCGGCTTCAATCTGGCAGGCATTTGTGCATGCCTTTGCTGTCCCCTGCGGGCAGGCTTCTTTATAGGGCTTCATCGGGTAGAAAACACCCCTGCAGTTGATTCCGCCAACATCATTCTTGCATATTACTGTTGATGCGCCGGTCACGCCTGTGAAATCTTTCACACTGATTCCTATGAAACTTCCGAAAACAAGCAAAATATTTATCCCAACAAAAGCTATTACTAATGCGCTTATAATCATTCCAAACTTCTCGGCCATGGCTTATTCACTAATTGCTGGAATTTAAACTTTGCGTTAATCTGGAATTGCTGTCCGCCATGCCATACATTAGTATTTTAAAACTTTACATGCCAAATCACACATGCCGATTGAAGATATAATAAAGCGCTGTGGACCTCAGACTTGGCAGGATTTGAAGAGGCGCGGTATTTTGGAAGACAGGCGAATTCCGCGCTTACGCCTAGCCTTTGGTTCTAGGCATAGCCGCAAATACTTATCACGCCACCTGCTGCCGACAATTCTCGCGCAAAGGGTATTTTATGCGCTAGACCAGGAAATAGAACTTGGGTTAAGAATTGGCAGAGATACCCTTTTAGCATTGCATGCAGAGATACCGCAAGGCGAAAAAGCAAGTAAGTATAAAGAAGGCATAAGATATGCAACTACAGTATTATTGCGCAACAAGCTCATGGGTTTGGATGAAGCGCTTGCAGTGGCATGCCTGCACGGCACGGGCTCAAATTATTTTACAAATTTAAGCGGGTTTGCTGGCAAGCTTAACAAGCTCTATTTATTGCTGGAAAGAAACAGATATGTCACTGGCAGAAATGCTGAGCGTCGCTGGACAGATTTGGGGTTGTACGTGCTTGCGCGCATAAGCGAGAACATATGGCAGTCAGAACACATAGCTGAAACTGACAAGGCATATTCAAAACTCGCAGGGCGTGAAACAATTACTCGCGATGAACTCACAACTATTGTTGGCTGGCCAGAAGGCAGTGCAGACGCTTATGTCAAACTCGCTGCAATGGCACACAGGCCTCCGAAATTCTACTTAATTGGTTCAAGATGGCAGGCTTTGCTTAGGGTTGTTTAGCTATTGCTAGCATAGCGGCGTCTTCAGTTCTCGGTTCTCAGTTTTTGTTGTGGTGCTAAGAAGACCATATAATTGAAGAATTAAAAGTATAGCATACTTTTTAAATCCATAAACTAATTTTTAGCCATGCTAATTGGAATAGTCGGCAAGCCCAATGTAGGCAAAAGCACGTTCTTCAAGGCAGCNNTCTTTGTGCGCGTGGACTGTGCAGAGAAAAACTTTGGAGTTAAATGCAATCCTCGGCAGGGCTTCTGCATTGATGGTCAGCGGTTTGTGCCAGCAAAATTAATTGATGTTGCAGGGTTAGTTCAGGGTGCGCATGAAGGCAAGGGTCTTGGCAATAAATTCCTTTCAGATTTAGTTCAAGCAGATGTTTTAATTCATGTCGTTGATGCATCTGGCTCAACAGATGAAAACGGAAAGGTTGTTGCACAGGGAAGCTACGATCCATGCAATGACATCAAATTCATAGAAACAGAACTGGACAGCTGGTTTTGCAACATGCTGAAGGAAAACTGGAGCAAGTTTGTCCGCCATGCATTAACTTCAGCTCCGGACAAGGCCCTACACGAACAATTTTCAGGATTTAAAATAACTCTCGAACAGATTGTAAAAGCCCTGAAGAAAACAAAACTCGAAGGGAAAAAATTATCAGACTGGACCGCTGAAAATACATTTGCATTTGCTTCTGCAGTGAGATTGATGTCAAAGCCAGCAATAATTGCAGCTAATAAAATTGACCTGCCATCTGCAAAAGCAAATATTGAAAAATTAAAAAAGAATTTCCCGGATTACTTGGTAATTCCCTGCTCTGCGGAATCGGAATTAGCTTTGCGCGAGGCTACAAAAAGTGGTCTAATAAAATATATTCCGGGCGATAAGAATTTCAGCATATTAAAAAAAGATTCCCTTAATGAAAAACAAAAGAAAGGTTTGGAATTGATTAAAACAAAAATTTTGGATGCGTGGGGAAATACTGGTGTGCAGAATTGTTTGAACGCTGCCGTCTTTGACTTCCTGCATTACATTACTATTTTTCCCGGCGGAGTTTCGAAATTGACAGATGCGCATGGGAATGTCCTGCCAGATGCATTCCTGCTTCCGCCGAATTCAACTGCATTTGATTTTGCGGCAAGAATTCATACTGATTTGGCGAGGGATTTTGTGGCAGCAATTGATGTAAAAACAAAAAGAAAGATTGGAAGAGATACTGAGTTAAAAAATCTTGATGTTGTTGAGATTATGACGAAGAAGTAAAATGAATAGTTTTACATATTTTTATAACTTAATTGAAATATGTACTAAAGTGATATTTACTCTTTTGTTGGATTGCTTTAGCAATCCGACGTAGGAGGGGTCAGGATTACTAAAACTGGGGGATGTTCCAGCAGGAATATTAGCAAAGCTTGCTTTGCTTTAACCTGCAAGGTTCCCGCGGTTCAGGATGTGATTGAAATCATGACGAAAAAGTAAGGCGCAAAAAACATGCGCGAGCCATTCATCAGAGCATAACGATACATTTAAAAACCGCGCAATAGGGCAGTTACCATGGGAAGAGTAAGAACAGGCTTTGTAAAAAGGCAGGGCGAAGAGCTATTGCAGGCCCACAGAGCTTCATTTACGACTAAATTTGAAGACAACAAAAAGAACATGATGGAGTTTGTAGAAGTTCCTACGAAGAAATTGAGGAATTTAATTGCCGGATATTTGACCAAAAAGCTAAAATACGCCGAATGATTCTAAATCAGCGACGACTATGGCAGAAAACTACAGCATCTACGTTGGCGGAAAACCTCTGATGAATTATGTTACTGCATTAGTAATGCAATTTACTGCAAAAGATTCTGGCAAAGTTTCTATAAAAAGCAGGGGAAAATTCATCTCGCGGGCCGTTGATGTTGTCGAAGTTACAAGAAATAAATTTTTGAAAGACAAAATTGCAGTTGAAAGCATTTCAATAGGATCAGAGGACTTTACAAACGAGGCTGGCAAGCCAGTAAGAGTTTCTACTATCGAGATAGTGCTTGCGAAGAAGTAACAGGTTTTTCCGCAAGCTATTTAAAATTTCTTAAAAAGCACAAGTCAATGTGCGGAATAATTTCATACATAGGGCCACGCGACGCTACTGAAATTGTCGTAAGCGGATTGAAAAAACTGGAGTATAGAGGCTATGATTCTTTTGGTTTTGTTGTAAAAAATAACTCTGATTTCAAAATAGCAAAGAAAGTCGGCAGGGTCAGCGAAGCAACTGCAGATGGATTGGGTTTGCCGAAGTCAAACATTGCTGTTGGCCACACAAGGTGGGCAACCCACGGCGGAGTTACAGAAGCAAATGCACACCCGCATGTTTCAAACAACGGAAAAATTGTTGTTGTGCACAACGGCATAATAGAAAATTTTCAGGACCAAAAAAAGTTTTTGGAATTGCAGGGATTCAAATTTTATTCTCAGACCGATACGGAAATAATTCCCAATACGATTGAATATCACATGAGAAAATATGATTTTGTTGAGGCTTGCAAGCGTTCGCTGAAACATCTGGATGGCCAGTATGCGCTGGTAATAATACACAAAGATGAAAATAAAATTATTGCAATTAGAAAAGAAGCTCCGCTAGTAATTGGTGTCGGCGAAGGAGAATTTTTTGTGGCATCAGATGTCCCCGCCTTCCTTGATTACACAAAAAAAGTTATTTTTCTCAATGAGATGGACATGGCTGTTATTGACACGGCCATAACAATATTCAACGCGAAGAAAGACACTTATGTTGAGAGAAATATAACAAATATTGATTGGGATGCGGAGCAGGCCAAAAAGGGAAACTTTGAGCATTTTTTTATGAAAGAGGTAAGCGAGCAGGCCAGCACGCTTGAAGGAGTTGCAAATATTGATAATGGTCTGATAAGAGAAGTTGCAGATGAGATACGCAATGCGGAAGGAATTTTCTTTGTGGCATGCGGCACTGCTTCATACGCCTGCATGCACGGAGTTTATATTTTTGCAAAAATTGCAAAGATGCACATAAATTTCTGCTTGGCCCATGAATTTCCAAATTTTAATCATTTCTTGACTCCGAAAAGTTTGGTAATAGCGCTTTCGCAAAGTGGCGAGACTGCGGATACACTCATAGCAATGCGTGCCGCAAAGGCCGCCGGCGCAAAAGTTATTTCCATTACAAATGCAATGGGTTCCACTGCGATGCGCGAGTCTGATAAGACAATACTGACGCGCGCAGGCCCGGAAATCTGCGTGCTCTCTACAAAAGCATATACTTCGCAGCTGGCAATCCTGACATTGCTTGCTTACGAACTTGCCGGAAAATTAGAAGAAGGAAAAGAAAAATTAAAAGACGTCGTACGATATATTTATTATCTGACGTCTGAAAACACCAGAAAGTTCATACAAGAAATTGCAAAAAATCTGCGATACACGCCTCACATGTACTTAATTGGCAGGGGACTGCAGTATCCAACCGCGTTAGAGGCGACACTAAAGATAAAAGAAGTATCGTATATTCACGCGGAGGGCTTTGCTGGCGGAGAATTAAAGCATGGAGTTATCGCATTAATCGAACATGGAACTCCCTGTATTGTATTTACCTCGACAGAAACAGAAACAGAAATTATCAGCAACGCGATGGAATTGAAAGCTCGCGGAGGCTACATTATTGGTGTGGGGCCTAACAACAATCCTGCGTTTGATGTCTGGATAAAAGTCCGCGAGTCAGAGGAGGCAAACAGTATCTGTCAGATAATTCCGATGCAGATACTTGCATATCAATTGGCTATTTTAAGGGGATGCGACCCCGACAAGCCGAGGAATCTAGCGAAGAGCGTGACAGTAAAATAGCTATACGTGCGCGCACGTATGCATATATGGGTGAAAATAGTGGACAACTTGGAATTAGGACAAGCTCAAGGAATGGAAAATGGCAAAGCCATTTTTCATAAAACAATATTTATAGCATATCGCGCATTCAGCCAATTTGCCGTTCTGTGAGTTAGCTTTATAAATATTAACAAGGTGCGGTTTGCGTTGTTAAATGGCAAGCCTCTTTGATTTAATGAGCACCTATATGTCTGACATACTGCCGCGTTATAGTACCTTAGAAAAACAATTAACCGCAACAGGAAAAGAAGATTTAAAGATAATGCTGAATTGGGTGCGGGATGTTTTTGGCGCACTTAACATATATGCCACTAAAGCCAAAGACTTAGAACGCGAAAAAGTCGCGCTGGCAGAAGAAAATTCAGACCTGCGCAACCGAATCCAAAGGCTGACGCAGGAAAAAAGAGAACTCGAACAAGCAGTTGAACTCGCGCTTAATTTGGAAAAGTAAAATACCATCTAAAAATCAAAAAGTTTAATCAAATATATTCTCAAACATATAATTACTTTTAAACTCGAATAGTTTTTATAAAAATATAAATAGGAGGTATCAGGGCCCCTTAAGATGACCCGAGCCTCCTTTCCATTTAAATCGGCTCATAGCGCCTTTATAATCTTTTTGGTGGGTTTTAGTTACTATTCGAAAGTTCCGAATACGCCGATTTAACAAAGTTTATAAGTTTCAAGGTTTCAAAGAAAGTATGGACGCATTGGAAGCAATCAGGACAAGAAGAAGCGTAAGAAAATTCAAGAGCAGAGCCATCCCAGACTCAGCGCTTTATACTATATTGGAATCGGCTCGCTGGGCTCCTTCTGCAAACAATCTTCAGCCCTGGCAGGTTATTGTTGTCGAAGATGAAGGAACCAAAAAATTAATTGCAGAAGAATCTCTCGAGCAGGATTTCATAGCAGATGCGCCCATAGTCCTTGTCATTTGCTCGCGGCCAGGTCCCTGCGAAAAAGAGTTTGAGGAATTAGGAGAAAAATTCTGCACGCAGAGTGTCGCAGCAGCTGTCCAGAACATCCTAATCACTGCGAATAGTTTAGGATTGGGAGCTTGCTGGATTGGCTCTTTTGCAGAGGCAAAACTAAGAAAAGAATTGAAACTCCCAGAAGGAATAAGCGTGGATGCAGTAATCCCTATTGGCTGGCCAGCAGAGAAAACAAGGCCTGCAGGCAAGCGCGAGCTGGCTGATTTTGTCTTTTTCGAAAAATATGGTAATTCTGGAAGAGGAAGTGATATGTTTCCGATTTCAGAGCAGATTGGAAAAATCAAAAAAGGATTGAAGGAATTTGCGCACAGGTTAAAAAATAAATAATTTTGAATTTATGAAAAAACGCGTCCTTGCCGGCAGAAAAATACATCCAATCGGCCTTGGCGCGATGGCTTTGGAAGAATATGGGGAAAAAGCCACAGAAGGGCAGGCAATAGAACTTTTCAGATTCGCAGTTAATTCTGGCATAGAGCTTATTGATACTGCTGATGCTTACGGCGTTGGCAGAAGCGAAACACTTATTGGAAAAGCCCTGACAGAAGCGCAAAAAGAAAAAATAATAATTGCGACAAAGGCTGGCTGTATTCGGATGCTCGGCGTTCTGTGGGGAAAGGATTGCAGTCCCACTCATATCAAAGAAGCAATCGGGGAAAGCCTGCAGAGGCTTGGGCTGAAGAAGATTTCTTTATACCAAATGCACACGATTGACTTCAGAGTGCCATTAAAGGAAAGCTTGCTGGCGTTTAAAGAACTTCAGGATGCTGGCTTGGTTGAACACATAGGAGTCAGCAACTTTTCATTAAAACAGGTAAAAGAAGCGCAAGAAGTTATTGAAGTGGCAAGTGTCCAAAATAATTTTAACCTGACGCATAAAAATGATGAAAAGGAACTTCTACCATACCTGACAGAGAAAAAAATACCATATCTGCCGTATTTTCCGCTTGGAAGCGGCAGAATGTATGTAATTAAACTTCTGCGCGATGCGCGCCTGATGAAAATCGCAGATGAATTGAAAATAACTTCCGCACAGCTCGCCTTGGCATGGATACTTAACAAATGGCCAACTGCGATACCAATTCCCGGAACAAAGAGCAAACAGCATCTTTTGGAAAACATGAAAGCAGCAGAAATTGAACTATCGCCAGATATTATTAAAAAACTCGATGCATTATTTTAGCAAAAGTTATTTAAGACTTGTTTTATACACATTTTCAAATTCTATGATTTCGAGGAAAATAACATGGTAAAAATAGGAGAAAAAATAATAGATTTCGAGCTGAAAGCATTCCATGGCGGGGAAGAAAAAAAGATAAAGCTGTCAGATTACTCCGGAAAATGGCTCGTGCTTTTGTTTTATCCCGCGGACTTTACTTTTATCTGCCCGACAGAGTTGGAAGAAGCGGCGGAACTGTATCCTGAATTCCAAAAGCTTAACGCAGAGGTTTTATCTGCCAGCACCGACACGGTTTTTGTGCACAAGGCGTGGACAGACCATTCAAACGCAATCAAGAAAGTAAAGTTCCCCATGCTGGCAGACCCGACAGGAAAGCTCTGCAGGGAATTTGGCACTTATATCGAAGGCGAAGGCCTGTCCATCCGCGCCACTTTCATAATTGATCCTGACGGAATTTTGAAGTCAATGGAAATGCACGACAATTCCATCGGACGGAATGCAAAAGAAATCCTGAGAAAATTGCAGGCCGCAAAATTCGTCCGCGAAAATAAGGGTTTGGTATGCCCTGCCAGCTGGCAACCCGGAGGGAAAACTTTAAAGCCAGGGTTGGATTTAGTAGGTAAGATTTAGAAGGAAGAAAAATGTTACACAGAATATTTCGGTTGTTAGACAAATTAGTTCCTGCAAAAGTAGCTTATGCGCACTGCGACATTCCGTGCGGAATTTATGACCCGCACCATGCACAGCTCGCGGTACACACAGTAATCCGGATGGTAAATCTGATTGGCGAGCTTCCGCCCATAAAACCTGAGATGACTGTTGAGCAAAGGCAGGAGGCGCTACACAAGCTGAACCGATACATTGCAACAAAGGAGCAGCACGCGGAGATTGTGAAACATGAAGTCCGCATAATTTGGGGCGATTACTTCAAGCCCGAGCATGTGCAGAAGTTCCCTGAGATGCACGAGCTGGTTTGGAAAATAATGAAGCTGGCCAGCAAGGCGCGGCAGGAAATAAACCTGCAGGCATCTGAGGAATTGCTAGAAAATGTGAACAAGTTTGCAGAGATTTTCTGGAAGACCAAGGACGTCAAGACAGCAAAAGTGAAGGCGCCGTACCCAACTAGCAAAGAGGTTGTTTGGCCAAAGACTTAAAGGGCAGTTTTACAAATTTGACTTTAGGGGATGGTAAGCCTTTTAACTGTCCATATTAGTAAATTGGCATGGAATTAAGACTAGATTTACCACTGCAGCCAGCGATTGTTAAGACGCCAATAGAAGGCGTTTTTAAGTATGGCGATTCTAGCTTGGTAACCATAAGCCAGCAGTTCGGTGAGGAGCCAGAAATAAATATTGTTACGGGAAAGCAGCATACGCATTGTACTTCTAAGTGCTCTGGCCACACAGATATTCCGACATATATGCTCGAGCGCAGAATGACTGAACAACGGCTTGCAACTGTGACGTCAGCCATGCAGACTGAATGGATTTTAGAAGAAATTAATTTGGAAAACTTTTTACATACCGGGATGCGCGCAGAAGTTTTTACAAATAACATTCCCGTAAATGCGGTGTATCACTTAACACTATATGAAAGTGGGGTTGACAGGCCACCCGTGCTTGTTATTGGTACAGATAAATTGCCATTCATTGTTCCCGCCATAAATTACATATATCGTGCTGTAAATGACATGCCTACACCGGGATACCGAAAGCGCCCCACAAAAATACGAATTGAGGCACCATTCAAGCAAATGCTTCTGAAGGCGTACCAAAACAGCCCGATAAATTGCAGGCTTAATCCGGAAGTATTGCATTTGGCTTCTGATCCAGAAAGCCTGACAGCATCCGGCGCGGTTTGTACGATACCACAAATGACTGAGGCAGAAATAGATGAGCGCTTAAAAGAGCTAGCAAGAAAATAGAAACATTTATAAATGTTTTAAAATGTTTATGTGTATGAGCAAGCCAATAACACTGACATTGGATAAAAAGTTATATAAGCAGGTTGCGCAGGCCAGCAGGCAAGGCGGCTATCTGGCCATGCAAGAACTGATTAGAGACATGCTACGAGAAAAATTTGAAAAAAATCCGATAGAAAAATTTGGCGAAAAGCTGGAGAAGAAAATCAAAAGGATAGTTTAAGATGTTTCCAATCACCCGCTTCCGCATTTCGGACCGCAGTATGCTCCCAAACTTTAAAGAAGGCGATTATGTTTTGGTTTTGAAAATATATTTTTCTTTGAAATCGGGCGATGTGATTGTTTTTGAGCGTAACGGGAAGTTCCTGATTAAACGAATTGAACAAATTACAAACGGAAAATACTTTGTTGCCGGCGACAACCGCAGGCTTAGCAAGGACAGCAGGCACTTCGGACCTATCACCAAAGAACAGATTATCGGAAAAGTCCTGATAAAGATACAAAAATGAATTAGTTGCATCAGCAAAACTTTTAAATCATTAGCACAGTAAAACACTATGGACAACGACACTTGGTATCATATGCGTTGCGCGATTAAGTATCCAAGACATCTGCTGCAGCAAAAGTCAGACAGCGAGCTTGATAAATTGTATGAGCAATTCCACGAACAGAATAGAACAGCAATGCAATACGGCAGTGCCATAATGACTGTGGGCATTATCGGCTTTTTGGCCACTTTTTTTGCTGGCACTGACAAAAGAGCCGCACTCCCGTACATCTCAAGTGGCCTGCTTTTAGCGGGTGCTTCGCTCTGGGCTTACCGCCTGCGTGAGTTTTTAGACATAGGTGACATAATGCTTGCCAGATTGGGCAAAAAACTATTTCACTCCGGCGAAACGCCGCCGCTCGACGACATAGTAATGGAACCGGAAAACGCGCGAATAAGCCAGCAGGACATAGAGCGCTATAAGTAACATACGAGCCATGCAACGGCCGCAAATACTAAAAAAAGGCTTTGCGCGCAAGAAAGAAGAGTTAAAAACAAAATTAGAAATTAATGCCTGTGTGACTCGCCACTTGTTTTGAACTTCATTTTATATGTTCATCCACCAGATATGCCCATTTTTCCTCCTATGAAAAATGCGCAGCGCATTTTCCATTCTTTGAACACACCATGGGTTCAAGTTATGCCAAATAAACAATAGCACTAAATTAAAAAATTAAGTTGTGTCTGAATCGCCCATTTTACACATTCCTCTACAATTAGTGTGATACGCCCATTTTTCCTCCTATGCTAAATATACTAAGTCTTTCTTTCTTACAGGGTTTGCCACTTTCATCCCAACTGACTGGCCTGCCTTTGCCATCTGAATCTTATCGTGTTCAACCTGTATGCTATTTACGGTCTGGGTGAAGTTTGTCTGCGGGCCTTCGATTGAAATCCTGTCGCCGACTTTCATTGGGGATTTTACTTCAATTACCGCAACGCAGATCTTGTCGAAGAAGTGGCTGACCTCTCCCAATAATTTTTTGTTTGAAACTAATTTCAGTCCCGCAGGCGCGAGCGCAGTATTTACAGCAGATATTGCCTGCCGCTTCATAGCAGGGGCCTGCTTGATTGCCTGTTTCATTGCGAACTTTGCAGCCTTTACAGCAACTTTTTCAGTTTTCCTTGCTACGCGGAGGGCCTGCTTCACGACTTTTTTTGCCAGCCTCGGCTTTATCATTTTTTTGACTTTTCTGATTCCGCTTTTAATTGTTTTTTTGATTTTCTTCTTTGTAGCCATAGATACACCGATTTTACTACAAAGCACAAGAATAAAAAACTTGTTCTCTATTCAGAAGTTACTATTGATTATTTGAAGTAGTGCAAAGAATTAATTGGATGCTGTCACTTTCAGAGGTTTGGTCCATTTGAGCCGTTTTGAACTTCGTTCTAACTTTAACATATACATCTCGCATTTATGCCCGCAGAACCATAGAATCTTACCTGTATTTGGGATGTACATCTTTCCAGAACCGCGTTCAAACTCTGCGTTACAATANNGCAATAGCATGCCAATGTATAAGCGCGGCATTAAGCCAGAACCCATATTTGCCCGCCCCACGCGATCTGTGCGCATTGGTTCAAACCCGCTTGGGTCTGGTGGGGGCAACATGCCAGTGCCGTCAGTAATTTGTGAATTTATATTATCTATCATTTTTGCCAGTCCATCATACAGAATAACAGCCTCATCAGAATCTTCGCAAAAATACCCGCCGTCACTCATCGTTTCCTCCCTTTCAAAGGAGATGCCTCAATTTCCGTTTCCTTTAACATCAAAATATCGCCAAGCCTGAAAGGGCCAATGACATTCCGTCTGATTACCTTGCCTGAGTCAGGGCCAGCCATCACCTTCACACGGGCCTGCCTTCCGCCTTCCCTTGTTCCCATTGAGCCGACAATTTCCATTATCTGCGCAGGGAACGCCTGGTCTGAGAATTGCCGGGCCTGCTTTTCTGCCTGCCCTTTCTGTGTAGGTGCTTCAGCCTCTTTGATTTTTTTTCCTTTTTCTGCCATTTCTTTTTTTTAAAAATATTATGCCGTTGCAGCAGCTACTGCAACCTCTTCTTTTTTCTCTTCAGCTGGCTTTTCTTCTTTAGCTTTCTTTGGTGCTCTTGGTTTTGCTTCTTTTTTTTCAGGAACAGCTTTCGGGACAGCAGGCTTTGCTTCTGTTTTTCCACCTATTCCGCGAATAGTGCTTATCTGCTCCGCAATCTGTGCTAATTTCTTGCCAGATTCCCCGATAGAAGCAATCGCAACTGCTGAGGTTCCTACTGGCAGGCCTGCCGCGGCACCTAAGTCCGCCTTGGCTGGCACAAAAGCATAAGGAATCTTTTTTTCATCACAGAGCATAGGCATGTGCTGAATTATTTCCGGAGGGTTTACGTCAGAAGCTATTGCAACAAACTTTGCCTCGTTTCTTTCGATTGATTTTGTAGCTTCATTTGTTCCCTTGCGGAGTTTTCCGCCTACTCTTGCATCTTCAATTAGTTTCAGAATCTGATCTGAAAGTTCTTTTGGTATTTCAAACTTTGAGCTCATTTTTTTATCCTCTATCACTTATTCAGTCATAGGATAGTGAAAGCTTGTTTGAGGGCTTTTTAAATATTACTATACGTCATGCGCCTGCGTGGCTAGAAATTAATCAGCAAAAACACAAATATAGAAAGTATTTTAAACCAAACTTTCTAGCATGATGAGATGGGAAAATATAATGCAAAGGCATTGCACGGATATGAATTACAGCAAGGGGCTATTGCGCTAGTAAGTCAGCACGTAAAACAACATAATCATAGAGTGCCTGCAAATCTCCCATCTGAACAGGCAGATCTGCTATATCATGCTTTGCTATATTTGCCAGACACAAGGCGTGGCGCTGTGGGCGGGCTGGCAGAACAACTCATACAATATTTTAGCAGACAGATGGCTAAACAACTGCCATTTGCAGGTGGAGATCTAAGAGCCGCAGAGGCTGTCACAAATGGCCTGCGGGCATATAATGCAGCCACATTTGACGCAACTGCGAATATGAAAATAGCCAAGCTAGCCGCACTGTTCAAAATAGATGTTAAACAATTAGAATCAATTCTGGCAGAAGCTAAAGCGCGCCCTTAGTGAGCCAAATCTGCCTTAGAAAGCTTTATATATTACTATATTGTAAGTAATATATGGCTAAGACAGAAATACCTGGTGCGGAAGACAAACACATAGGGATAGAGTTATTTTCAGATCAAGCCCCCGATTTAGAATCTGTTGTGCAGTTCGTAGGCGCAATGCCCGGTGCAAGATTTGATCAGGTAAGTGCAAATGAGTTGCATTTCCGATGTCCTGGTGAAGCATTGTACGGCAATTTTACTATGAATCTTGCAAGTGCACGCGGATTAGAACTATTACACGAAACTATGGCGCCTCATGCAGTTGCAGGAGTGCTGGAAGAATTGCAGGCCAGAATGTGTCCGCGGCAGGTTGGGTATATCGCCATTGATGATGCATATTCTCCGGCTTTAATTGATTACATAGTAAGGGAAGTTCCAAGATTAATGGCTGGCCTTGGCAATCATGCAGCTGCATTAATAGTTCCATGCATTGGCGAAACCGAAAAAGCGCACCTAGTGACTTACAGGCCAACTTTTGACCGCGAATTTAGAAACGCAGTAGGCATGGTAACTGCATAGTTTGGCAGATAATTTTTAACTTACTTAATCCGCTCTGGAATAAACCATGGCCAATTTAGTTTTATCTTCGCCGTAACCAAAAATTTGTATTGTAAAAACCGCTTCAAAAGGGCAGGTCCTGTTTACGTTCCTTGTTTGGACTGGCGCGGCGCGGGAATAGTGCCTGCGAATAGGTTCGGCAACAACCAGCGATAAAACATCATAATCATTGCCGTCAAAAACAAACCTCCGCAGGCCAGTCAAATCGCCGATGAGCATCGTATCGCCATTGTTAGGCAATAATTTAACAGCTGCTCTCAGTGTGCCGCTCTCGAGCCGTTTTACTAAATCGTCAAATAATTCTGTTGGCAGGGCATTACGCTGCCCGTTTTCTTCAACATATTCTTGCATTGCCTCGCTAAATTAAATTGGCTTATAAATGTTTCTCTGCTAATTGTGCGTAAACACAAAACCTAATTTTCCTTTTGCTTTTTTATCCAGCCGGACAAACCCAAACCTCTCGAATTGGATTATATCTCCGACTTTTAACTTCTCGCAATTCTTTTCCGCAAATCCTTTCACAACATTGCCGTCAGGCATTATGACTTCCGTTGCAACTGAAAAATCAGCAGGCACCCATGTAATACGCGGCACCTCTTTGTTTTCCTTCGAAGTAAATTTTGATGTGGGGCCTAAAACTAAATTATACAGGTGCATCAGCCTTACTTCTTTTCCTTTCAACAAACTAAAATCTTTTTTAGAAATGTAAAACGTTTTCCCGACTTTTATTTTTTTCATCTCATTTTCTTTGTCTGGATGCAGTTTTACTTCGATTTCTTTTATTTCTGGAGCGCCAGCCACTTCAATTTTTACCGCGTCTGGCGTGAATGAATACCTATGCGCAGTTGGATCAATAAGTTTTCTGTTCATTGCGTATAAATTATCAATCGGAACCTCAACATCATTTTGATTCAAACCAATTGATGCAATAAAATCCCTTACTGCGTGAGGCTGTATGCCCCGCCGCGCCAGGGACTGCAGGCTGAATGTCCGCGGATCGTCCCAGCCGGAATATGCGCCGGATTTTACTTCTTTCTGTGCTTTTGATTTTGAAAGTTTTACTCCCTGCAGGCGTATCAGGCCAGTGTGCACGATTGTTGGAGCTTGCCAGCCAAAAATATTCCAGATAAACCTGCACATCTCTGTTTCCATCATCAGGTCTTTTCCGCGGATGACATGAGTAACGCCGAGCAGGACATCGTCAACCGCCCATGAGAATTCGAGCATCGGCCAGACTTTATACTTATTGCCGACGCGCGGGTGTTTTCTGTCGGAAACCCTGAACAAAACTCTGTCTCTGAATGCGGGATTCGGGTGCTGCATTGAAGTTTTCAGGCGGAGGATTGCCGAGCCTTCCTTGAACTTTCCCTTGAGCATCGCCTGCCATTTTTCCAGAGTTTCTTTTGTGGACTGCCTGCGATGCGCGCAGTCAACTCCTTTTGCCCTGCAGTCCCGCAGTTTTTCTGCAGCGCACTCGCAGACGTAAGCAAAACCCTTTTTAATAATTTCCTCAGCGTACTTGTAATAAATTGCCAGCCGGTCTGATTTGTAAACTATTGGCCCGTCCCATTTGACATTGAGCCACTTGAATCCTTCTGGAATTAATTTATATGCCTCCGGCGCAATTGATTTTTCTTCTGAGCCGATTGTGTCGTCCATTACCAGAATCAATTTGCCATTGTATTTTTCAGCGTAAAGTGCGTTCAGCAGGTATGTTTTTGCGTTGCCGATATGCAGCGGGCCTGACGGATATGGTGCCAGCCTTAATACAACTTTTCCTGAAACTGCATTTGGAAGAGGGGCAAGTTCCTTCTCTTCATGCTCAACCTCTTTCTTCTCAAAAAATTCCGGATAAATCTGTAATAATTTTTCTTCCTGCTGTTTTATGGTTAATTTATTGACTTCTGCAACGACTTTATTTATCTGCGGCGCCAATTCCTTTAATTTTGTTTTAACATTTTCATCTTCCGCAATCAGCTTGCCAATGATCGAGCCAGCCTGTGCCTTGCCTTCGTGCTGGAAGGCATTTGCCAGCGCAAACTTCTCGATGGATTTTGATAAGTCAGCCATAGAAAGAAATTGGCATGCCTATTTAAAAACCTTTCAAATGCTGAGCTGTTAAGTTAGCGTCTGTTACAACGTATGCGATTAAGAGAAGTTCGCCAAAGGCAATTTTGGGAATTTCGCAGGAATTTCTCGGTTAATCGCTGTTAGGCGTCCTGAACGAAGTGAAAGCCCGCGGAAAAAAACCGCAGAGTTAATTTGGAATTTGCTAGTTTTTTAGTTCAGTATTAAGAGTTTGTCGCCGTCGTTTCGTATGGGGGAATTCCTAGTTTTTGCTTCTTTTTATGAAAAAGAAGATAATGAAGTTTATTTTTTGAATACTTTTTGTCTATGATATTTTAAATATTTTAATCTTTTTTCTGTAATATAAATTTTCTTTAATCTATAATCGTTTAAGAATGTTTTTAGGTCGTTTGATAATTCTTTTGATAACATAATTTTACCGTCATCACTAAAAGAAATATATCCTTCGTCAAATAATGCGTCCATATTTCTGCTTAATAATAATCCATTTTCAGGATCATATGCTTCTTCATCACTAGATTTTA
This sequence comes from Nanobdellota archaeon, assembly GCA_013331935.1. Taxonomy (GTDB): domain Archaea; phylum Nanobdellota; class Nanobdellia; order UBA10117; family UBA10117; genus UBA10117; species UBA10117 sp10117u. Next base: position 16,556 of record DUFN01000011.1, read on the forward strand.
TGAATGGTTTAATGTGGCTTGCAACTAATGAAGGATAATCTAATAATTCAACCATACACATAATTTCTCCTTCTTTTTCTTCAGATTCTTCTTTAAGTTGATTTTTATAAAGTCTATGTAGGTAATTATCCCTAACTCGAATTTCTGCCTTAAGATCTTCTCCAAATATTACTTTGGCATCTTCTTCAAAATATAATTCTCCTGAAACAAAAACTAAATCGTCAAGTTTGCCTAAAACTGTTCTAAAATGGCTGACTTGATTGTATTTTCTCTCATAAAACTTAATTTCGTCTGCATTTTGTTTTGCATTATCTAATTCTTCTTCAGTTAAATATCCTCTTGGATAATCACTTATTTTCTGGGTCATTAATGCGACAATATCTTCTTTGGTTAATTTGCCAACTTCTTCTAAAGTTTTTAATAAAAAATTAATTTCTCTTTCTTGAGAATCTTTGGTTATATCTCTATTTAATGAGGAATTTTCATATACTATTTTTGAAAAAAGAGTTCTTCTTTTTCTAGTGGTTCTTGCTTCTAAGAAACTTGTACAATCTTTATGATAAGAACTTAACTTATAATTTATAAAACCTAATTTAACAAACTGATTTATACTTTTTCTTAATGAGGTGCCAGTTAATCCATTTACTTTACTGACTTCTTCTTGTAATCTCTGATACATCTTAGGATTAAAATTTGAAGTATTATTAGAATTAATAAAATTAACAATTGCTTTTAATGTATCTATAAACTTCTTTGAATTTACATCAGTATATGCAAGAGTTATACTCCAATACTTTTCATAAATCTGTTTTTTTGATTGAGCCATTTTAATCTTTAGTCTTTACTATAAATAAATATTCTTTATTTTTAGTCTTTTTTGTTTTACCCGTTACCTGATAATTATGTTTTTTTTCAATTACTTTAATATTTTTTGAATATTTATTTAATAAAGCAAGTAATTGTTCTTTTGTAGGATATGATGAATTATTATAACTTAAAATCCAATATTTATAGTTATTTAATTTTGAAAATAATTTATCAAATAGCTCTAATGATGCTTTTTTATCTATAAAATTGTTTTTGAATGGTTTTAATCTTTTTTGTTTTAAATATTCGTCTATAAGTCCATAAAAACCAAAATAATTATTCATTGTACCAGTGTAAGGTGGGTCTAGATAGATTAAATCTGCATCAATTTTATGAGTTAGATCAAAAATATCTTGATTAAATGCTAAATTATCTTTTCTATTATCAAAAACCGCTTCATTATAATCATTAAGATTTTCTATAAAATGTTCTTTAAAACTTTGATTATGATATGCCCTTCTTCTTTTGTAATTTTTATAACTATATTCTTCATCTCTNNGTTCCATACACTCTTCTGGAAAGAAAAACACTTCAGAATAATTTTTATACATAAATCCTTTTTTAGGCTTTCCTGAAAAAATAAGTTTTATGTCTGTTTCATCAAGGATTATTTTCTTATTTTCTATTAATGATTTAGATACTAAATAATTTATTTCTAAGATATCATTACTTACAACTTTAAACCCTCTTTTTTTAGACTCAAAACTAACGGATGCCCCTCCAGAAAATGCATCAAAAATAGTATTAACCTCTTTAGGGATATTGTCACAAATCCAATTAACAATCTTTTCTTTATTCCCTATGAAATTTATTTTAGGTAATTTATTCATTTTGTTTTAACATCTCTTTTATTTCTTCAGCGATTGCTTTAGCCATTAAAGGAGGAACAGCATTTCCTACTTGTTGTTGTTGTGAAATTTTATTTCCTTCAAAAATAAACGAATCAGGAAATGATTGAATTCTTGCTAACTCTCTAACGGATAAAGCCCTATTTTGATTATAATGAAATACTTTTCTCATATCTCCAGTAATACAAATTGAAGGTTTTGAACTATCGTACTTAATATACTTTCTTATATCTCCTGATTCGGGTCTAAATTTAATAGGAATTTGATTTCTATCTCCTCCATCTTTAATAAAACTCATTTTATTTAACATTTCTTCTGTATGCGACATAGCCTCATGGTTTGGAATATTAGAACTTTCTCCAGAGGACAATTTTGGAAGATCATCAATTGCTTCTTTGATTGTTTTCCATTTCTTTATTTTTTTATTATGAATTGTGGTTTGTGTATCTTTATCATATCTTTTATCTGGAAAGGCATTTTTTAATCCTAACCTATTACCAATAAAGATTATTCTATTTCTTATTTGTGGCACTCCAAAATCAGCGGAACATAAAATTTTGCATTTAACTTCATATCCTAATTTTTCAAATTCAGTTGTAATCTCTTTTCTTGTTCTACCCTTGTTATGAGTGTATAATCTTGCAACATTTTCCATTACAAAAATTTTTGGTTTGGTCAAAGAAACTACTCTTGCAAATTCTTTAAATAAATGGTTTCTTGGATCATCTATGAAATTTCTGCCAATTTTCCCAGCCATACTAAACCCTTGACAAGGTGGTCCACCTACCACCACATCAATTTTTTTATTCTTTGTTAAATTTAAAATTTCTTCATTGGATAATTTGCTGATATCTTTTTGGATTAATTTGTGATGGGGAAAATTCTTTCTATAAGTGTTACAGTAATCTTTCATAAAATCTACTGAAAAGATATTCTCAAATCCGACTTGTTCAAAACCTAAAGATAAGCCTCCAGCTCCTGAAAACAAATCTATTATGTTATATTTTTTATCCATTTTACCCCTTTTTGTGATTATTATATTGTTCAATTAACTTCTTAATAATTTCATCATATGTATGTTTTTTAACAAAATCTAATTTCATTAGTTCAGATTTAGTTTTGTTTTGGATTCTAATAGTGGTGCTATCCTTTGTAATTGACATATTATACATTGTAGACTAATTCCTATATAAATGTTGTGTGTGTTTGTCCAGTGTCAGTTCGTTACGGAATTCCCCCCTCGTCATTTCATTTTTTAGTTAGTTTAGTTAAAATTGCCCCATCCTTCGCCCCCGAAATTATTGAATAGAACAACTATTAAGCAAAACAGACATTCGTTTTATCGCCAGATTTGGGATAAAGTGAGAATTTATATATTTCTCTCATGCAATACAATTTTATAAATATGCTGCGCCATAGCATCCAACGATATTGGCGCATCTAAATCGCGTGTTTGTGTGGCAATAGTATTGTTTATGTAAAAACTTATCAGCCAGAAACTACCGCAACCTTTAAATAAATTACTTCTTAGCCCCGAGGTATGAAGGCCAAAATTTCCAATGTATTAGGTGTAATCGCAATAGTATTCAGCATCATTCTTGCCAGCGGATGCATCACCGGCAAAGCCACAGATACAGGCTCTGACCTGCAGGCAAGCCCAGGCACAGCTCTTGCTCTTGATCCAACAGAGTTCCTCGGCGAAGGATGGACGCTAGTATGGGCGGCAAAAACAATGGCTGACTGGCCTCTTGATCAGCAAAAGGATTTCGCTGTAAAAGGAGTGACTGATGCTGCAGGATGGAGGTATACAAGAGGCAATGAATCAATTTACATTTGGGCAAGAAATTTCAACACAGTAAATGAACTTCAGGCAGTTGAAGACAAGGTAGTATTTGACTTATTCAGCTGGAAAGAAACATCTGCTCTGGCTTTCGGCGATGTTGGGCAGGTCGGCGAGTTTATAAATGCCATGCTCGGCAAAGAATATAATAATTTATTCCTATATCTTGCGCAAAAAAACACAATGCTGTTCATACAATACACAAACCAGATATACAATGGCCACGAGCGCTATGATAAGGCAAATATATTTGCAGACAAGCGGTATTTAATTGGAATCGCAAGAAAGATTTACGAAAAAATTTAATTTCTAATTTTAATTTTTGTTTTGTTTTACTTTTCCGAAATATAATACTTTGCCTGGCTCTGCCACCGCAAAAACTTCAAAATTACTCAGATTTTTTATAAAAGGCGATTTAATTTTCTCAGACAGCACATCAACGCCTTCTTTAAGCGGATTGAATGAAGGCAGGACAATCAAATTTTTCCCCATCCATTTCCCAACGATAAAGCATTTCAATCNNGATTATTGTTTTTTCTTTTATGCTTTTTGGAATTTTATCACCGTGCAAAAATAAAATATCTTTGCTAGAATAATTATCGCAGACATCAATCATTTTCTCAATATACTTATGTATTGTCTCATGGTTTCCGCGCATAAGAATTAATTTTTTACATTTTGTTTTCAGATACGCTGTTAATGCCTTTACCTGCCTGAATTCCTGCAGGCCTGCAGAGCCAAGCTCGTGGCGGAGGTCGCCGAGAATGAGAATTGTTTTTATAATTTTATTTTCTTTTGCAAGAGTTTCAAAAATAAATTCCAGCCTTTTTTTTATGTCGCTGAACTGGTGTGCTGGAAGCATCACACCTTTTTTATTCAGTGATTCTTCATAACCGAGATGCAGGTCTGTAATGGCGAGAATCTTTACGCTCTTGACGTAAAGTCCTAAGTCAATGATCTCAATATCTTCAATTAGTTTCATTTTTACTTTTCTTTCCAATTTTTGCCAGAACCATGTTATGCATTCGTCTGATAAATTCCATCCTGTCTTCGCCGCGCACAATATCTGAATGGCTTCGCGCGATTAAGCTGAGTGCAAATGGCGACGGAATCTGCGTCTGCACTTCTTTTACAATTGTTTCGCCGTTCTTGAGCCAGCCAACAATAATTTCAGAGCGGTGGATGTCCATGAGGTCTTCGAGGACTTCTCGCTTAGCCTCCTTAAGGACTGGGAAATTTTCTGAAATTCTTTTGCATGAATTAATAAGTATCTGCGCAGATACTTGTTGCCTGCCGACAGACTTCCTCTGCCCTTTGTAGTTTCTTATTATCATTAATGCCCTGCCTGCACAGTGCCTGAATCGTCTCTTAAGAACGTCTGTCTTCTCGAGAGCCAGCTCCAGCAATTTTCTGAGGTTTTCTTTTTTTATCTGCATGATTGCAAACTGCCAATTAAGTTTTTGGTTTGCAACAAGATAAAAATTCTGGTCAGTAACTGCAACAAGAATATTTGTGTGGTGGAAGTTTGACAGTATATATGCGAATGCGCGGGACAGCGCATCGTTCACGCGCCTGCCGAAGCATGAGTGAAAAATCAAATAGTGTTTATTTTCTAAATATAGCGTTTCGATAAGGATTTTTTTATCAGTGGGAATAGATGCGTACTCAAACTGCTCGCGGAAATATTCGTAAATGGAATTTGCAGTGTTGCCATCTACGTACAAGTATTCTTCCAAAAATTTTAGAATTTCTTCCTTTGGTTTGTATTTGTTATATTTTTCTTCCATCAGCCTACGGAATTTTTGTATTGACATTGCTAAGTCAAAATTCATTGGAAGCATTTCGGAAATCCAGCTAGGTATAGTCGGAAGCTTTCCAGGGGCTGGCTTGACCTGCGCAACCATGCCCCTGCTGAATTCATACCTGTATGTACTTCCCCCGAGGACAAAAATATCCCCCTTCTTCATCCGTTCAAGAAATTCTTCATCAATCTTGCCGACAACCTGCTCGCCTACTTTTACTAGAATATATGACTCATCTGGAATTGTTCCGATGTTTGTTGAGTACAGGACTCTGGCTAGCTTGGAGCGCTTGCCGATAAATCCAGTTATCTCATCGAGCCAAATCTTTCCATAAACATGCCGCAGTTCTAATTCTGCATAATCGCCACAGAGATATTTTATTACATCCATGAAATCTTCATAAGAAAGGCTTCTGTAACAGTAACTCCTGCGGATTGTTGTGAATAAAGTGTCTTTGTGTATCTTGTCTTCAATTGCAATGCCATAAATCTGCTGAGCCAGCACATCAAGGCAGTTATGCGAAATTTCAATCTTGTCAATTTGTTTTTCAATCGCATTTTTCATAATCAGGCAGTCCTCTATTAAGTCATCTCTGTCTGTTATCAGGAATCTGCCCTTGATGTTGTCATGAAGCCTGTGTCCGCTTCTGCCAATCCTCTGCAATGCCCGCGAGACAGATTTCGGCGAGCCAAGCAGGACAACCAAGTCAACATAGCCGATATCAACTCCCAGCTCTAAACTCGTGGAGCATACAACGCATTTCAGCAGGCCATCTTTTAATTTCTGCTCTGTTGCCAGCCTTAATTCCCGCGACAAAGAAGAATGATGCGCATCAATATTATTTTCGTAAGAACTGGCAAACCTTGTGCGTAGATTGTGGACGATCCTTTCTGTGGCAGCCCTTGTGTTTGTAAAAATCAAAGTAGTTTTGTGTGATTGGATTAAATCGTGGAGCTGTTGGTAGGTTGCGCGTTCGAGTTCCAACTGTGTAACATCCATGATATTTTTCACAGGCGAAATAACTTTTAAGTCAAGTTTTTTCAGGAACTGCGCATTTACAATCGAGCAATCTCTTGGCTGGCCATCGTTATCATACCCTACTAAGAACTGTGCAACTTCATCAAGTGGCGCTATTGTTGCGGATAAGCCTATCCTTGTGAACGGCCCAGATAGGTTTTGCAGGCGTTCAAGGCTTAATGACATATGGACGCCGCGCTTCCCGGAGGCCAGCGCATGTATTTCATCAACAATAAACCATTTCACATCGCGCAGCTTTTCCCTGAACTTCGGAGCGACAAGCAGGATTGCCAAACTCTCTGGCGTCGTGATTAGGATGTGCGGAGGGCTGGCCAGCATTTTTGCCCTCTGCGATGCCTTAGTGTCTTCTGTTCTTACAAGGACGCGTATTCCATGCTGTTTTTTGGACGAAGTTTCGATTTCATTTAGTGGTTCGAGCAGGTTTCTCTGTATGTCATTATTCAAAGCCTTCAGCGGGGAAATATAAACACAGTAAACCTTGTCTTCAAGCTCGCTTCTTTCAGAGAGGTTCATTAACTCCGAGAGGACTGCTGTAAATGCGGATAATGTCTTGCCCGAGCCTGTTGGGGCGCAGATTAATGTATTTTTCTTTTTGTGGATGTTAATAATTGCGCCTTTCTGCGGGGGACTGAACTTCCCGAATTTCTGCCTAAACCATGCAGAAACCAGCGGATTCAGAGCTCCGAATATCTCTTCATCTTCATGCTGTATGTCGTAGGATTCTACCATTGATTTTGAAATTGGGGGCTAAAAGAGTCGCAGTTTGTGTTTAAAGGCTTTGCCTGTAGTTGGCGGATTAATATATGGAGAATCAAATAATCTTCTTGCCAGCCTTGTCAAAAATATGTATGCAGTTCACAGGGCATGAGTCTGCAGATGCCTTGAAGTCAGGCATATCTGCATCTTCGAAGTCTTTTTCGGTTTTGTTGCCTTCGCCTTCAATAAGCTTGCCACCCTTCAGGACAGCTTTCCCTGTTTTTGTATCCATTTCCCAGAGCTTATCAGCCACTGCAGCGCAGGCACCGCAGGAAATGCATATGTCAATATCATGAACAACTTTGTTGGCCATGTATGTATGCCAAAGATTAGTTTTAAAAACGTTTTTATTCCCATGTCTTAGAAGTGACTTATGGCTCGTTTAGCTGAAATCGACATAGCGCGCGGGATTGCAATAATATTAATGGTAAGTTCAAACTTCGTGACAGACTTACAATACTTTTTCAATTACTCAGCGCACGAAACAGTTTGGTACTGGTTTGCCCGCGCAACTGCATTTATGTTTATATTTTTGGCTGGCATATCGCTGGTGCTGAGTCACAATAGAACAGAGCAGAAGGCGCCGTTTATTAAGTACTTCAAGCGCGGATTATTTATTTTCTCTCTTGGCATGCTTATTACAATAGCAACTTTTATTTTCATTCCAAACAATTATGTTCGCTTCGGCGTCTTGCACTTAATCGGAGTATCAATAATTCTTTCATATTTATTTTTAAGACTGAAAAATAATTATTTAAATTTATTTTTTGGAATTATTTTTGTTTTATTCGGATTTTTATTTCAGAAAATAACTTTTAATTCCGATTTGTTTTTCATTTTCGGAATTATTTCAAAAACGTTTTCGTCTGTTGATTATTTTCCGCTTTTCCCGTGGTTCGGTGTTGTTTTGCTGGGAATTTTTGCAGGAAGAGTTTTGTATGCGCACCACAAGCCGGTTTTTAATTTCAAAGAAAATATAATTACGAAGTTATTTTCTTTCCTAGGGAGAAATTCGCTGATGATATATTTGATACATCAGCCGATTTTGCTAGGCCTGCTATTTCTATTGTCATAAACTTTAAATAACCGCAAAGCATTAATAATCTGCCATGAAAAAGTTTACAATCGCGTTATTAATTGTAGCAGTCCTGTTAGTTTCAGGCTGTGCCAGCCAGCCAGGCAGCAGCCCCGGCACGCAAACCGCAGCCCAACAAACACCGCAGGAGCCAGTAAAGACGCTTGGCCAGCAGACTCAAACCCGAGGGGAAGGCTACATAGGAACGGCAGATTCAATTTATATCTCACTAAAACAATTCTCAGGAAAAGCAGACAGCATCGCCACCAGTAAATATCCTGATGCCTGCCTGATTAGCGTAATAAGCCGCAGCGTTGCATCAGTGCAGGGCGGAAAGGGCGATGATTGGTCATACAAATACTATTCCAAATTGCAGAACAAGGCACTGACAGTAGAGGTGCAGACAAAGCAGACGGCCAGCGGTGTTGATATTTATGAAAAAACTACTGACAATGTTGTTGTATTCCGTGACGAGCCTTATAAAAAGTGCGTCTCGCTGATGAATGATGTGGATAGCACAGATGCAGCAAGAGCAGTGGCGGGCTTATCTGGGCCAGTAACAATTTCATTGGAAAACGATGCCGAACTATTGCGCGACGAATATGAATTTGCGACAAACACAAAGTCAATAAGGGTTAATGCGGTAACTGGCAAGGTTCTTGTTTAAATAATTTTTTGTCCCACTATATTTTTTTCTCCAAATTTTCGCGACTTAGCCGGTCGAATATAGCTTTAACTATAATTCGCCCGCACAATAAACCATATGCTGCACCTAAAGAAAGATATGCTTCAGAGTGATTTCCGATAAGATATTGGTATGCGGAGTTTATGGCAAAGAGCCCACTGCCTGCACCTAATAACTGCAGCGTTGCTATTTTACGTAACGCATCATTCTGTGCATACAGTTTACTCTGTGTTTCTTGTCTTTCATTCATATAGCAAATACCAACTATAGTTTATTCTTGTCTTAATACTATTGGTTTGGCGGCGGCATCAAACTCGTGAACGTCCATGCCATTATCCCAACATCAAATATTGAATATGGATTTGGTGGCAGCGCTGCGGCGACCGCTGCCGCATCTGTCAGCACATATTGATAGCCATCCCATACATTTGTCTTGCCGGCTGGTGTCGCGCTATCAGAATACATCGTGCCTTTTGGCGGCACTGTGCTGGGGCCTGTCGCACTCCCGCCAGCGCCCGTCCAGACAACACCATACTGAGATTGCGGCGAAGTTATCCAAGCAGAGCCATCCCACCAAGACGTGCCAGACGCAGAGCCCGAAGGTGGCTGCGTTGTTGGGGCAGTTACAGCTACCCATGCGCCATTTTTGAAAATTGGAATCTTTGGTGGCAGAAATGGCGCAGGCGGAGGTACTGGTGTTGGCGGCGTTGTACTCAAATATGCTTTTGTAGGGTATTGCCAGCCTGTTGAATCGCCAGCAAGGCTTGCTACTTTCGCGCCGACCTGCCATTTATCAAATAAGGCAGATATTGTGCTAGTACCTCTTACTGCAAATCGCAAATTGAGAAGCGTATTGCTCGTGCCGGCTGGCATGCCTCGTTTACTGTAAACCATTGCAACAATCTTGCCGGGTTCAACTTCATTCACGAAATACTGCCCATCAGGCAGCAGCATTGCAGGTGTTGCGCTGATGAATTTAGATTTTTTAATATCATAGCCAATGTTAATTATTATTGCATGAGCAATATTTGGCGTATCTGCAACTTTAACCGGAATGAATTTTAAAAAACGATTTGGAATGCTTGTCCCATCTGCGGGTGTTTCAGCTAAAATAACGTTAGAGCCAAAGTTTATTGCTATCCATTCAAATGCGGCTCTGTATTGGATATTGATTGGTTTTAGTTTGTCAATCTTAGAACCTAATGTTTCTTCAGTCCAGTCATTTACGTTCGTATTTAAAGATGGCGCGATTAGCACGTTTTGAACATCAACATCAGTTAGCTTAAGATTATTTTTCATTGCCTGCACTTCTATTTGTGGCAGTGCGGCCTGCCCATTTGTTCGCAAAGAGTTCTGAAAATTCGCAACGTCTGCCTTAGTAATGATCCTATCGTAACCGCTATTTGCAGTGAATGATTTCACGCTATCGAGAAGCTGGCTGTTTTCATCTGTTGCATAAACTATTTTTGCGGCAAATTGCCTCACTTCTGCTGCATGCACATTCATCCAATTAAAATCATTTGCCTGTTTTGCGCCAAGATATTTTTGGTTCGCAGATACATAGGATTGTGCAGCATCTTTAAAATCAACACCATTCTTGAGCAAGGCATTGGTAAGCGGTAAAACACGCTCCAAGCCTGCTGGCACATCAGCAGCAGCCAGCGGAGTAAATGGCGAATGCTGTAATGGCACAATAGACGCATAATTCGAATCCGGTGCTGTTGCTGCGGGCATGCCTAAATTGCCAGTATACCATAACCACCCCACAACTTCTGCAATGGCGACAGGTATGGCTAGAGGCAAGAATACTAAAGAGCCAATAGTCGCCCCCAGCGCTATCAGACCCTCACCAACTCCAGATGATTGAGATGCATCCTGTTCATCCGGGCTGGGCTTAGGCGGTTCACCAGATGTACCTTCATCGTCTGGCGGAGGAGCACCAGGGTTACCGCTATCTTGGCAGCCATCGTGATTAGTATCAACTGTTGGCACTTCATCAGGACACATATCCGGCGTATCAGATATGCCATCGCTATCAGAATCGTCTTCAATTGCAAAATCAAAAGACCAGTATGTTATGGCATTCTTAGTACCAGAACAGTTAGGTTGATTTAGTGGACAAGTGTTAATTACAATATCATACCAGCCATTTGGCACTTGCTGGCCATTCTTCTGGGCGCCGGCATTGTTATACTTCTGATCCCAGTTCCAAGACATCTTGTCATTGGCAGCTATGTTGTAATTATCTTTTCCGCAGGATTGCGCGCCGGTACTGGACTCTATGTATTTACAGTACTCTGCAGGCCAGCTACCCTCCGAGGGATATTCGACAATAAATGCAGGGTCCAGCAGCGTAAATCCATCGGCCTTGCCATCCTGAGCAGTTATGCCAACAGCTACGCCTTTTGCAAAATATAAATGGCTAGGAGGTGTCGCTCCAGATGGATCTGGGTAGCCACCAGATAGGCTAATTGTAACGCCATGATTTGCACTTACTGGCACCGGCAGGACTGCCAGTGGCACAATGCCAAACAAAAATATCACTAATGTAAACGCAGTTGCAAGTGTCTTCAATTCGAAATTATTCCGTCCTCGCATGTTCGCCACCAAATAGCATCATTTTAAGGTAGCAAAGATTTAAAAATGTTGGCATAACTTTGCAGATGGAATGAAAACAATGTACTTATTGGGGCTTTTGTTTGTCGCTTTGCTAATCGCACTTCCAGTAAGCGAGGCGATAGTACAGATTCCTGGCAGGCCCATGTCAGGCATTGTAACAAAAAACCAGCCATTCAAATATTTAGATCAGAAAGTTAATCCTGGCGAGATGTATGTGATTTATTTCATCCGCATGACTACTATAAATAACAAGCTATTTGCAGATTTAGAAATTAAAGTTTATGACAAAAACGGCATGTTGCGGGCGTGGATTCCCTGGAGGGTTCGCCCCAGCTTTGGATTCGTCTTCAACGGCGGTCAGGGTCCAAGATTCACAGTTGAAAAAATCCAGCCTGCCCGTTGCCTCCCAAGGACAAATAAATGTTCTGAAGATGCTGTTTTGATTTCCGCAATTTAGTAATTCTATGAATTAATAGCTATGTTTCTAAGGAATCAAAACTGCAGCAGCAACAACAGTTGTCCACATTCCGTTTTTATCTCCGAGGGCAGATTGAGTTGTGTTTAATGTCTTTACGATTTGTCCGCTGAGCTTGTATTGTTTCTCCCTTTCATCCCAGCTTAATTTGTCATCTATGCTCAGGCCAAGCGTTCTCGCAAGCATCTGTGCTGCAAGGTCTTCTGCAAACTCGCCGGCCTTTTCATCTGTCTCGCCGAATGGATGATGCTCNNGCAACCAGTCTATTCGGCTCGTTTGTTGCATTTCTTGCCATAACTGCGAAAACAATTTCTCCCGGCTTCAGATTTAACAAACCGTCTTCCTTGGTAACAATTTTACAGTTCGGCGGAAAAATGCTCGAAACAGAAACGAGATTGAATTTTTCTATGCCAGCATCCCTTAATGCTAGCTCAAAAGAATCTAACTGCTCTTTGTCCCGTCCCACTCCTTTTGTAAAAAATATTTTTGTTGGTATCATTTGTGCAAATAAAAACTTAAAAGCCCTTATTTAAATAGTTTTACATGGAAGTTACATCACAAGAACTGAAAAAAGAATTAGACGCAAAGAAAAAGATTTTAATAATTGATGTCCGCCAGCCGGAAGAATTCAACTTTGTGCATCTGGACGGCTCTGTGAACATTCCTCTGCCGGAATTCCAAAACAGAATTTCAGAGATTCCAAAAGACGAAGAAATTGTTACAGTCTGCCATCACGGAAACCGAAGCATGCAGGCCGCTGTAATCCTGAACTCGCTCGGCTACAAAGCCCGGAGTTTGAAGGGCGG
>DUFN01000004.1 GCA_013331935.1 Nanobdellota archaeon
GTTTTTCCTGTGCCTGGCGGGCCAAATAATAAAACTCCTTTTGGCGGCTGTATACCCAATCTTTCAAAAATTTCAGGATGTTTTATTGGCAGTTCAATCATTTCTCTGACTTTTTTTACTTCTTCCTGCAAACCACCTATGTCTTCGTAAGAAATGTCCGGAACTTTTTGCTCTTCTCTCAGTTCTACTGCTTCTGGATGGATTGTGAGCTCAGTATCTTCAGTAATCAGAACAGTTTCTTTCGGGCTTGTGCTGACAACAACGAATTTCAAATCAGTGAACATGCCGTAATTAAAATCTTCTTCAATCATTCTGAAAATATCTTCGAATGGCGAGCCTGAGAAAGTTGCGCGCCTTCTTCTTGTTCCGCCCAAAGAAATTATATCGCCCTTTATTACCGCCCGCCCTAATAGGGCGCGCTTGAATGAATCTGGATGGGCTTGTATCATAACACCTTTCTGCGCGGGTGCGATGGTTACTGCCTTGGCTGGCTTGGCATCCGCCCGCTTCACTATGGCAAGCTCGCCAATTGAAGTTCCGGCATTTTTTCTAATAGAGCCGTCCATTCTTATTATTGACAAGCCCATATCTGAAGGGAATGCCCTGCCTGCAATTGCGACAGTCCTTTTGGAGCCTGCTATTTCGACAATCATGCCCTGCTGTATGCCGATTTCCTTCATTATTTGAGAGTCAATTCTGACGATGCCTTTGCCTACGTCGTCTTGTATTGCTTCTGCTACCTTGAGCTTTATTTCGCGGGCTTTTATTTCTACCATGTTAATTCAGGATAAAATATACATAATTATTTAAAGAACTTACGAGTGGAAGCCTTTACAGTCTGGTTTCAAGTACGCCCATGTGTATTTTTTCATGGCAGGCATTGCGCGGGCGTCTTACTTTTCTAAGCGGTATGCCATTAACTGCGCCAAGAGGCAAGCCATCTCCGTTGCACCGCGCCACTATTTCCAAACCAAGCGCCCTTTCGATTTCTATGCCTTGCTCCCGCGTAATCTGGCCTGTAAGTTCTAATGCTAAAGGCGCGACCTCTCCACGATAGAAAAAATATGCGGCGTTGAGTGACATATTAGCGCGCATGAATGCATAAACCTCTGCATAATTAGCAAAGCCTAGCCCAGACCATACTTGCCAGCCTGTTGGGTCAGATAGCTGCATACAATTAATAGAAATGCTAATTTCATTATCCTCAGCAGCACTGATTGCGCCGGCAAGCCTTGGCCGCAGTGGGGCAGGCAGTTGCTCTATTGGCGGGCCTTGGTAGCGCGGATATATTCGAGGGGCTGTGACTTGTTCCATCGGCAGTTCCTCCCGAATTGATTTAAAAACTTATTTCTTCCTTCTGGCAGGCATCCTGATTGTTGCCAGCATCTCTGGAGCGCGTTCCTGCGCATATTCAAAAGCGAGATTTTCAAAGCCGAGATTTAAAAGTGTCTGTACGAGGCTTCTCGAGGCAGATTCGTCTTTTTGCGCCCTTATTCTGCGCATATATTCTGCTTTTTTTGCCTTTACTTCAGCGAGCCGATTATATGATTTCATATATGATTTTTTAGTATCTGAGACCATGTTTTAACATTGCGAAAAGGATTTTTAAAGCTTACGAGTAGAAGAAACGTTTAATACTAAAACAAACAAGAGTGCGATATGGGAAAGGCTGTTTTGGCATTAATCATCATCCTGATTCTGCTTATTTCTGGTTGTGCGGGCGCGCCACAACAAGGCAGGTCGGACAAACCTGCACAGCCGCAAGCACAATTCTTTTATTCTGACGAAAAACTGCTTTTCACGAATGGCCATGCAGACCCATCTGTGATAAAGATGCCTGACGGCTCCTACTTCATGTACTTGAATAAATTCAACTCGCAAGGCTCTGGCTATTTTGTTCTGACATCAAACGATGGGCTTGAGTGGAGAGAAAAAACTGGTATTATTTTTCAGGGCGTTGGCACTGGCAGGGCATTCCTGACAGAAGCGGGAGTGAGATTCTACTACCCAACACCACTCCCTAGAAGCCCAGCAGAGCCAGCCTCAGAAATCATCAGCTCTTTTGCTGAAGACGGGCTTAATTTCAGGAAAGAGGCGGGCACAAGAATATCGCCAAGACAAGGTTATTATATCTCAGGGCCCGCAGTAATAAAACTAAAAGACGGAACTTACAGAGCGTTCTTTGACGAATCCGATATAAACTCTGGAAACATCCAGCGCTCTGGGATTTATGGCGCATCCTCAAGCAATGGTTTAGATTGGAAACGCGATGGGACGCCAACGATTGTTGCAGAGGATTCTGTTGAAACCGGAAACATCAAGCAGGTTCTGCATCCGTTTGTGATTGAATGGAAAAGTGGTTACCTAATGCTCTACAACTCGCACTCCCGAGTCTTTGCGGCATACAGCGATGACGGGTTTAGGTGGAAGAAGCTTGGCAACACTGGCTTAAACGGAGCAGATGTGGATGCGATTGGCCTGCCAGACGGCAGTTTGAGAGTTTATTTCGGAAGATTTAGCGAGGCGACCAGCGGAGAGGTTTATACTGCGGTGCTGAGGCTGAAACTTTAAATAGTTTTGCACTCTGGTTTCTGCATGAGCAAATTATCCACAGGCTCAAAAATAATTGACTCCTTGTTAGATGGCGGGCTGGAGCCAGGCATCATCACTACGCTGTTCGGGCCAGCCAGCTCTGGCAAGTCAAACATCGCGATGCTGGCCGCGATAAATGCGGCAGAGCAAGGAAAAAAGGTTTTGTTCATAGACACAGAGGGCAGTTTCTCCGCGGAAAGAATAAAACAATTAAACAAAAACTATGAAACACTTTTGAAAAATATTGTGATTGCAAACCCGACAAATTTCGCGGAGCAGAAAAATTATTTCAAGAAATTAATGGATGCGGCAAACCACGAAAAGGCGGGCCTGATTATCGTGGATTCCATCGTGATGCTTTACAGATTGCAGAAAGCAGAGGAGGATATTTCAACAACAAACCAAGAGCTTGCCTCCCAACTAGCAATTTTATCTGAAGTCGCGCGCAAGAAACAGATTCCAGTCCTTGTTACCAATCAGGTGTATGCGGACTTCAAGAAGGATTCTTCCAGTAAGGGCAACAGCTTCAGGATGGTCGGCGGGGATTTGCTGAAATACTGGAGCAAGTGCATTGTTAAGTTAGAAGCTTTGGATGTGGGCGTAAGGCGGGCCAGTATTTACAAACACCGCTCGCTTCCAGAGGGAAAGTTCGTGCACTTTGAAATAAAAGAGCAAGGGCTGGAAGAAGCACAGGAACCGAAGCAAGAGAAGAAAGGGTTTAGGCTGTTCTAATCGTGTTTTGCACTTTGTCAAGCCAGTCAGATATCCTGTAACTGCTTTCTATGCCCGTCAGTGGTGTTTTTCCAGTTTTAATGCATGAAATAAAATGTTCAATCTGGTTTAGCAATGGTTCTTTTGCGAGGATTTCCAGTACTTCCGGCGCTTTTCCGCGCACAAATATTTTTAATTTGTCTTTTTCAGCATTATCATCAAAAACAGCCGTCCCATTTTCGCCAACCAATGTTAGCTTCCTGATTTTTTCCCGACCAAGCCACGATAAATTGAGGCGGGCAGTCAAACCGCTCTCAAACGATATTTTTGCATTCGTAGCGTAATCTAACCCGTTTTTGAAATCACTTTTGGCTTCCACATTTATTATGCTGCCAGAGTTAAATAGATAATTTATTATTGACAGCGGATGCGGCGCCACATCCATAAAACATCCAACATCTGTTCGCACTGGGCTCAATGCATGCTCTGCAGAAACGCTGTTTATTTTGCCAAGCACCCCGTTGCCAATATATTTTTTTAAAAATATTACGAAGTCGTTGTAAACATATTGATGGCCTGCCATGAAAGTATTTTTGCTTCTTTCTGCTATTTTTTTCAACTCTGATGCTTCGGCGAGAGTTATTGCCATGGGCTTTTCCACAAGCACATGCTTGCCCGCAGACAAGGCCTGCTTTGCTAGAGAGGCGTGTGTCGAAGACGGGCTGGCAATCACAACACAGTCTATTTTCGGATTATTAATCAAGCCAATTGTATCTGTTGTTTTAATTATATTTTTAGGCAAAATGTTTTCAAAAAGTTTAAACTTTTCAGATGATATGTTGGCAATAGCTGTTAATTCCGCGCCGTCTATGTTTTGCAGAAGACGGGCATAGTGCCTGCCGAAATTTCCCAAGCCAATCAATCCAAATCGCAGTGTCATGTTATGTTTTCGTGGTTTTTAAGCCACAGATGTGTTCTTTTTAATCCAGTTGAAAGATTTATGCGCAGTTCGTGCCCGAGATTTTGTTTTGCTTTTTTTATATCAGGGCATCTGCGGCGCGGTTCGTCCTGCGGATAAGTGCTAGGATATGGCACTAGGTTTACATCGATTTTTTTGTCAAAAATATCCCTCGCAATTAATTCCGCAAGTGCGCGCATATTTATTTCATCATTGTCATTGCCAATATTGTATACCTCGCCGCTTTTATCTGAAAGCAGAACTTTGAAAAATCCAGAAACGGCGTCGCTGGCATAGCAGAAAGTTCTCGTTTGGTTGCCCTGGTCGTGGACTGTCAATGGCATGCCTTTTATTCCCTGGCATAAGAACATCGGCACGACGCGGTAGTCTTTACTGCTCATGCCAGGGCCATAAACATTAAACGGGCGGACGATTTTTACAGGGGTTTTATGCACCTGATGGTATGCTAAGCATAAAGTTTCGCCGAGCCTTTTTGATTCATCATAGCACGCCCGCACCCCTATCGAAGATACATTACCTTTGTAGGTCTCAGGAGTTGGTATGAAATTCGGGTCGGGATCGCCGTAAATTTCGCTCGAACTGAAATACAGGAAGCTCTTCACGTTTTTCTTTCTGGCCAGCTCGAGCATGTTTTTTAGCCCAAAAACAGTGCCTTCTATTGTTTCTATTGGGTATTTTTTATAATACGTCGGCGAGGCAACACCCGCGGCATTCATAATGTAATCAATTGGCTCATCGACTTCTATTTGTTTGCAAACATCATGCTCTTTGAAAATTATGTTTTCGTTTTTTATTTCCTTCAGCAGATTATTTTTCGAGCCAATAAGATGATTATCAACAGAGATTACTTTGCAGGGTTTTTTTAATACGTTTTTGTTCAGATAATCAATAGTTGCGACTATGTAGCTTCCCAAAAAGCCAGAACCGCCAGTTAAAAGCAACGTCTTTCCTTCCAGCAATGGCGCTTCTTTGCTCAGAGAATTGGAAATAGCATAAATGTCCTGATCTACGAGGTTTTCGATAATGTGGGGCTTCGGCACAGGTATTATGAATGCGCCAGTAGAGTAGTGTGTTTTCATTATTTGCTCCGCAAAATTCCATGCCAGTAGCAGAACGTAATCCGGCTTTTTTATTTTTAATTCTTCTGCACTCACTATTGGTATTTTTGTGCCGGGCGCATACAAGCCCTGTTTCCATGGGCTGTCATCAACAATGTAATCAATCAAGTCCGGACCGATTCCAAAATAATTCAGCAGTGTGTTTGCTTTTGCAGCAGCGCCATAGCCTGCAATATGCCTGCCTTGTGCTTTCAGTTCGCGGAGCATGCCAAGCAAAGCAGCTTTGTTATGTTCTATTTTTTCAGCAAAGTCTGCGTATGTAGCTAGGTGGTCGAGATTTTTTGCAGATTCGTCAAGCAGAAACCGCTGTACTGAATAATTGCGCGGGTATTTTCCACCAGCCTTCTGTGCGAAAACGCGTATTGACCCGCCATGCGTACCTATTTTTTCAACGGCAAAAACACTCATGCCAAGCCTTTCAAGAAGATCTGTAATTGTTTTTACTGAAAAATATGAAAGGTGCTCGTGATAGATTGTGTCAAAAAGGTTTTTTTCCAGCAGGTCAACTAGATAATAGGCTTCAATCATAAATATGCCGTCATCTGCAAGCAATTCTTTTACCGCAGAAACAAGCGAGTCCAAGTCATCTATGTGCGGAAATACACTTGTTGCAGTTATGAGTTTGGCATGCCCGCGCTCACGCACTATTTTTTCTGCTGTTTCGTGCGCAAAGAATGCCGAAACAGTTTCAATGCCATCCTTTGTGGCCTGCTCTGCTATTTTTATTGCAGGATCTACGCCCATGACCTGCATACCAAGCGCTTTGAATGGCTTCAGCAGTATTCCATCGTTGCTTCCAATATCGACAACGAGCGAGTTTGGCTCGAAATTAAACCGCGCGCAAATTGCTTCTGCAAGTGATTTGAAATGCGCAACAAAAGAAGGTGATGTAGATGATACATAAACATAATTTCTGAATAATAATTCCGGCGAAACAATATCCAATACCTGGACAAAACTGCAATCAGTGCAAAAATAAAGCTCCAGAGGGAAAAGTTTTTCCGGCTTTTCGAGGTCTTCTTTTTTAACATAGGCATTCGCAGGCGGTGTCGAGCCCAGCGATAGAATTTTTTTAAGGCTTTTTCCTTTGCAAACCCTGCATGAAGTGCGCTTTGTTATTAATTCTGTCTGCATGCAACGCCTCAAATAAGTTTTATCCTCACGGTGTCTGCTTCATAGTCTGCCTGGCCGCGCGATTCGCTGGCCAGCGCTAGGAAAACAGAATCTTCCAGAAAATTCATGGCGTGAAGGGCCATGGGTGGTGTGAAAACCATATCGCCTGCAGAGACAACCACGCTGATTTTTTTGTCTGGCTGGCCGACCGGCTGTTCAGTATATTCCATTTTTCCGGAAAGCATGTATGCAAAGTGTGTGTCTTTTTTGTGGTAATGGTTTGCACGTATCGCACCCTTTTTGCACGTAATCAGCAGGACGCTTTTGATATTGCTTTTTCCATCATCTAATACTTTTGTTATCGCACCGCGCGCATCTATGAATTCTGGTTTGATATTTTTGAACAGTTCCATTCAGCCACCTAAATTGCGCATGTCTAAATGCTTAAATAAGTTTCGACGTTTGTGTAAATAGGTGCGAAGGCATAAGAACAGGCTGGAAGAAGCGCAGGAACCGAAGCAAGAGAAGAAGGGGTTTAGGTTGTTTTAAACCGTTACCGAATACTTTTTAAGTTTAAACTGCCATTAAGTAACATGAAAAAATACGCTGTGCTGGCCATCGCAGTTGTTTTAGCTGTCCTGCTGACTGCCGCAGGCGCAGATGCATTTTCATTTAAGTTTTTCAAACCTTTAGCAAAATATGCCAAAGTTACGCCAACAAGCGCGCATAACGCACCTGCACAAAGCCTCGCACCATGCGATCCCCAACCATCTTCTTATGGCTTCTGTAACACAAATTCAGACTGCTTTAAGTCTGGCTGCAACGGCGAGACATGCGATAGTTTTTTTAGTCCTAACCAAGACCAAAGCTCGAATTGTGCCGTGCCAGAAGGCTGTGATGGTCCACCCACACAATGCGGCTGCCTAAACAATCAATGCCAGTGGGCAACGCCATACGAATTCTCAAATCTTCACGGACAAGGGCAGGGAAGCGGCCCGAGTTCTGGCCAAGGCAACGGACAAAGCTCGCAAGGCCAGCAGGGTGGAGCGGAAGAAAGCCAATCACAAAGCTACGGAGAGAGTTCTGGTCCTAATCAAGGACAAGGCAATGGACAAAGCTCCCAAGGCCAGCAAGGGACTGGAATAGTTGAAGGCCAATCGGCAGCACAAGGCGAGGGCGGCAGCTCTTTCCAGTGTTTGAATTTGGCGGAAGAGAAGAAATGCATTGACGGCGAAGGCGTTCACGAATATTGCACGAATGTAGATGGTTGTTATACTACGCGCACTTATTATTGTGAAACTGGTGAAAATGGCATTCAGAGGTGCGGTTCTAACGCAGTTCCTACGATGTGCCGAGCTAGCTGCTAATCATTTGGTAATTAATAATTAGTTTGCATTTGCTGGAGTGGTTTTAGTTTCTTTATTCCACCCTTCCTTGCTCGGGCATTTCGGATTCAAGCGCTTTAATTTCTGCAACACAATAAGAACGGATTTAAGTTTTTAACTGTCCAGAAGACTTTTAAGTATGGATTATGTATCAGTTACAAGGTGCGCTCCCGCCGCTCTAACCCATTTAGAGGCGGCGGGCCCTTGGTCGCGTCCGACTATGATTCTATGATGAATTTTTTAATTCGCGGTAATAGCGAGTTCGCAACCATATATTTACCATCTTTATCGCCGATTATTAATCCTCGTTCTTCCAAATCGCGAACGTATGCTTTTACAGTACCTTCTGCTATGCCCGCATTCTGACTTATTTTAAGCGGACCTTCTGCTTCTTCAGATTTTATCTTGCGCATGACAAATATTTTATTTGCTAAAAGGTATAAAACAATTTTGCGCATTGGATTAAAATCTAGTTCATAAAAAATTCTGCCTTCTGCAGAAAGTTTAACTCTGCTAGATAATATTTCTTGCAAGAGATTTTTGTCTAGTTGTGCAGTATCAACAAACAGAGCATCAAACTCATCCACCATTATTTGCCTCCAATGATTCTAAATAAATTATAATATCTTCAATTGCGTGGGGCAATATTTGATAAATGCCCGAATCAGCCTTAATTTTGCCACTATCTTTCAAATCTTTTGCTCGTGCGCAGATCACAGACTTTTTTTCAGACATCATTTTTGACAAATCTTCAACATTTACTTCGGCATGTATGGTTTTTTCTTCTTGTAACAATCCTTGCAATTCGTGCCCGAGGTACCTTGATGCCAAGATACATAACATTTTCTGTGGCGCAGTTAGCTTTCCTCTAATTTCAGTTTTTATATTGACATGCCCTTGTGCATCTACTTGGCAAAATCGGACCACACGCATTATTTGCCGTTCTATGTCTATTTTTTCCAAACTTTCCTGCACGATGAATTGTTTTTTCAAGTCCTGTAAGCTCATAGTATTTACTCTGTGTATTTTAACTGGCGTAACTCATTTAAAAGCTTTGTGGTGTGGTTATAAGTTGCATACAAAATACAAATACTAAGTTTCAGCATCATAATTAATTACGTGCATTATAACCCGCATCACGAATAGACACATATGAGATTTGTTTAATCGCTGCGTGTTAGTAGCAATAAAAAATTAGTTTTTGTTCCACCCTTCTTTGCTCGGACATTTCGGGTTTAGGCACATCTCAAAAGGCCTTTGCCCTTTGCGGATAATTTTTATGATTGGATGTGGGCACTTGTCACAATTTTTATCTGCGCGTTTAATCAAAGCCCCCTGCGGCAAAGGCAGCGTGGTCTTGCAGTCCGGATATTTCGAGCAGGCGGCGAATTGCTTGCCAGTTGCCCGAGATCTTATTGTGCGGATTTCACCAATTTTGCAGTTGAAGCAGGCCATCAGGAACGCTTCATCCCGCCGCGCCTCGTTCAACGCGATCCGCAGTTCTTCGCCGATTTCTTTTTTGTTTTTCTGAAAATCCTTGCAGATTTTTATCAAAACTTCTTTTGCCGCATCCAAGACAGCAGGCATCTTCAGCTTACCCTTTCTTATCGCGTTCATATCCTTCTCAAATTTCTTTGTCATTTCTTCAGACAAAATCTCAGGTGCATATTTCTGGAATGTTTTTACAATCTCCAAACCAAGTTTAGTGACCTGTATCGCTGTCCCAGTCACATAATTGCGCCGGTAAAGTGTGTCCACAATTTCCGCCCGCGTTGCCTTTGTACCTAAAGATTTTTTCTCAAGCTCTTTTATTATAGATGCCTGCGAGTATCTCTTTGGCGGCTCGGTTTTCTTTTCCTCAATTGCAGTTTTTTCTGCGTACTGCTTACCATTCACAAATGCAGGCAACTCCACTTCCTCCTTGCGGATGTAGGGCTGGTAGAACTCTTGCCAGCCTTGTTCTATTGTGCGCGTGCCTTTCAAGATAAACTTCTCGCTCCCGATGTCAAAAGTGATTGTTGTTGTCTCTCTCACGCCGGACTCCGCAAATACAGACAAAAATCTTTTCGCAATCAAATCGTAAATCTTTTTTTGGTACGCGTCAAGTTGCGCAGGAATTTCGCCAGTTGGATAGATTGCCGGATGTGCGGGGTCAGATTTTTTTCCTTCGTTTGGTTTTAGCGGCGATTTCGCCAGAATTTTCTGTGCCAATTTTGAATATTCTGGTTGCATCGCCAGAGAAGTTAGAAGTTTTTTGTAATTCAACTGCGGCGGAAGCTTTTGTGATGAAGTTCTCGGATAAGAAATATATGCTGCAGTGTAAAGCTCCTGCGCAATCTCCAACGTTTTCTTCGGCGGAATCCTAAACACGCGGTATGCCTCTATCTGCATGCTCGTTAGGTCAAACGGAAATGGTGGATTGACTGCTTGCTTCACTGCTTCGGTTGAGAGAACTGTGGCTGGCTTGTCTTTCACTTTTGCAAAAATTTCTTTTGCTTCTTTTTCTTCCCAGAATTTATCTTTCTCGTGCGTTGCGATTAGCGTTTCTGTAACTTGCGGGTGTTTGACATTCGCAAAAATCTGCCAGTAAGGCTGTGAAATAAAATTCTGGATTTCTAATTCGCGGTCAGCAAGA
Source organism: Nanobdellota archaeon (assembly GCA_013331935.1). Taxonomy (GTDB): domain Archaea; phylum Nanobdellota; class Nanobdellia; order UBA10117; family UBA10117; genus UBA10117; species UBA10117 sp10117u. Next base: position 10,534 of record DUFN01000004.1, read on the forward strand.
ATTTTGAGGGATGGCCCCTGCACCCGCCCAATGGAAAGTGCAGTAAAGCTGTGCGTTGCCGCATTCAACGCATCGGAGGCTGCGCGCGAGAGGTTGATACCATACCACCAATCCAACCAGTGCCTTGTCTCCCCAGCTTCGGCTTGGCCCCACTCCAAGTGCGGCAGGAGGTTTGCATAGGCGTCTTTCAAATCGCCAGCAGTTAATGTTGAGAACTTCATTCGCTTGGCATCCTTCTGGCCTGCCGCAAATCGTATAATGTTTAAGCCGATGACTTCGCCTTCAGTGTCAAAGTCCGTTGCAACAACAAATTCATCTGCTTCTTTTGATAACTTTTTTAGGTTTTCAAGATACGGCTTGGAAAAAGCAGCTGTTTTTGATGTTTCTGATGTTGGTTTCCACTCTATATCAAAAATAGGATATTTGTAGCCCTTCTCTTTCTGCGCGAGTGTGTAGAGGTGGCCGACTGCTGGCACAACTAAAATATCCTTGTCCTTAGTTGACACTTCAAAATAGCCGATTTTGCCCAATATTTTTCTATTCGCCTTGCCAAGTGCTGCGGCTATCTTTTGGGCTGCTGCGGGTTTTTCAGACACGATTAGCTGGATTGGCATGTTTTCCTAGAGGCGAGATAGTTTATAAACAAATCGTACTGTTCACTGCAAAATATGTGTTAAACTAAACAAATGTTTATATTAATTTGTTTTTTAATCGCAAATGAGGTGCCATATGACAGAACATAGATTGAAATCCACAGAACTGAACTATTTGGCAATTGCCAGCGGGCAGAGAAGAGTTGACCCGCGTTTAAACGACAGGAATTTCCAGCCAGGAGATAGGGTAACTTTTGTAAGATACGACCCCGAAACCAAAGCAGAGGGCAAGGAAGTGTCTGCGGTGCTAACGCATATTGGAGTATTTGGCCCTAATTTGTTCACAAGCGATGCCAAATTGCAAGGCGAGTATGTGTTACTTGGGCTGTCGAGGCCGACTGATGCAGTACTTATTCCACCATCTGGCGCGATTGCCCTGAAGTCATGGACTGAGAGCTTCGCAGCGATTGAGCGAGGCGGCAGGGTTGACTTGCGAGCGAGGGATAAGCCATTTAAGCTTGGCACGGCTATTCTGTATCAGGAATATGCCGCAGTAGAAGCCGCGCCCGAAAACCGCTTTTACACAGGTAGGGTTGCTGCGAGGCAGGTAAAGCGCGTAACACCATGGACGCCAACCGCACACTACACGCCAGCACAACTCAAAGAGCACGGCGTAGCAGTCCTCGGCTGGAAAGGGCTCGAGCAAAAGCTCTGAGAGCCTTAGTTTTTTCTTTTTTTGTTACTATGCGTGATTTTTGAGATACCACCCTTTATAAAATATGAAGAAATGCTTAAAAACCATATATTCTATAATGCGTAATTAACTATTGGAGAATGTGATAAGATGGGACACGATAAAGGACCACAAAAGGCGCGGACAGCTTTAAGGCGTGAGTTGGACCGAGGCAGACCCCTAGACAGGCTCTTAGCCGATGCACCTGTAACTGGCGGACAGCTCGAAGTTATGGCCAAACATGACCCGCGCGATCGAACTCCCGCAGCGCTGGAGGCGTTTAAACAAGCAGGCCTGCCCAATAATCCAACTTCTGGGCCACAATACAGAGGAGCCCCTTCGTCAGATATTGCTACTGGCGCTACAACATTACCGAGTGGAGCTTATGCTGCACCAGGCGCATCTGCAAGCGCAGGCGGATATTGTAATGAACCACCACAGGCTTATAGCGGATATTGCGCGCAGGATTAGAAGTAATTAAATCTCAATAATCTTCCCTTGCTTTCCAACAGAAATAACACGGGTTTTGCCGATTTTGTCTTCAATCCCTTCTGCTTCGTGGATGTTTGAGCTGATTGCGATTGTCGGCTGGATTTTATTGATTGCCCTGCGGATTCCATCCGAACCAAAAAATCTGCCGTCAAAATCTATTTTTGTGTCCGAAGGGTGCGCGTGCGTAACTATGATTGTTTTCTTTGTGCCTTTCACCATGTCTGCGCTTCTTTTGAGCAAATCGTAAAGCTCTTTCTCGCCGAGGCCGAAAATGCCAAAGTTTGCTGATGCGCCGAAGATTGCAACGTCTCCGAATTTTGCGTAGTAGCCATGCAGGAATTTCATCCCGTATATTTTTGCCATGGCCTCTGCGTGCGCGGGCGATTCGTGATTGCCCGGAATCAATGCGAGGTTCAGGCCTTTTTCCTTGAAAACCTTGAATATGCCCGGAGTATGTTTTTCTGACTGCGTAAAATCGCCGGCAAACAAAACCAAGTCAACTGATTCTTTTGAGGCCTGCTCTGCCAGCCTTCTTGCTTGTGTTATGTCACCGTGCAGGCAACCAACTGCGAGGATTTTCATTTTTATTTTACCTTAGCGAGCCTAGCTTGCCATGCATTTGTGTGGCGCGGCGATTTAAGGCTTTTGATATAAGAAGACCGAGCAGAGTATTGACGCCAGCGAGAATACAAATTATGAATGGCAGGGCTTACTATCATTCCGCCGGCAACTATGGCACCAATAACTGGCGCAAGACCGTAAGAATCTGGCAGGCCTGCGGGCAAATCTCTGGCTATTTCAACTGCGCTGCCAACACCTAATGTAAGCAGAGTTAAGCCGGTGCCGGTCAAAACCAAATCAAGGCTATTATTTTCCATATATTAATTACAATATAGTATATTTATAAGGGTTTCGGTGCTTTGATTTCCTTAAACCCCGCATATTTCCAAAGTGCTTTTGGGATTTTTATTGAGCCGTCCTTCTGCTGGAAATTTTCCAATATGCATGCCATCGCCCGCTCTGTTGCTATGGCTGTATTGTTCAGCGTATTGACAAACCGATTTCCATCTTTAGTTGCATATCTGATGTTCGACCTTCTTGCCTGAAAATCTGTGCAGTTTGAACATGAGGCCAGCTCGCGGTAAGTGTTTTGGCTTGGGAACCAGCCCTCCAAGTCAATTGTTTTTACAGGCACTCTGCCCATATCGCCTGTTGCCAAAATAACCAATCTGTATGGAATCTCCAGTGCTTTGAAAATATCTTCAAGATTTTTCAGCAGGAAGTCAAATTCTTTCCACGCATTTTCAGGCTTGCAGAAAACAAACTGCTCAACTTTTTCAAATTGATGCACGCGGAAAATACCCTTAAGGTCTTTTGAAGCAGTGCCAGCCTCCTTTCTAAAAGATGTGCTGATGCCTGCGAATCTTATCGGCAATTCTTTTTCATTTAGCACTTCGTCTTTGTAGTATGCATTCAGCGCATGTTCAGCTGTGCCTATTAAGTATAGGTCTTCATCTTGGATTTTATAAATCATTTCTTCAAATGCACCGAGAGTTACCGCACCTTCGAGTGCATCGCGTCTTAGCATGAATGGCGGCTGAATTAAAGTGAAACCGCGTTTTTTTAATAAGTCCAGTGCAAAACTAATTACCGCAAAGTTCAGCCTTACTAAATCGCCTTTCAGATAATAAAATCTCGCGCCCGCAACCTTTGCAGCGCGTTCTGTGTCAATAATACCAAGATTTTTTCCCAAATCAAAATGATCCTGCACTTTGAATTTGAATTTCGGAATCTTTCCGACTGTTTTGATTGTTTTGTTTTTTGTTGCATCGCCGACTGGAACAGAATCATCCACTATGTTTGGTAGTTCCATGCGCACTTTGTCGCGCATCATCTTTGCAGTGTTCGCTTCCTCATCAACTTTTTTTAATGTTTCAACAAGCTCTTTTGTCCTTTTTATTTCCGCATCCGCTTTCTTGCCGGATTTTTTCAGCTGGTTGATTTTTTCAGAAACAATATTCCTCTCATGCTTTAGCTTTTCTGCTTCTTGCAAATACTCGCGCCATTTCTCGTCGAGCCTGCAGACTTCGTCAACTAATTCTTCAGGCAGGCCTCTGTGTTTCTGGCTGAACTTAATTACTTCTGCATTTTTACGGAATAGTTCGATGTCTAACATTTTACTTTCTTTTTAGTTCCTCCAGCTTCTTCTCAATCCTATCCAGCCTTCTCTTCATATCCTGCCACATGTCTAAAACTATCTCATGCGGCGGCTTTGTTCTGAACTCCTCGGGGATTGGCCTGTGCTCTTTCAAAAATTCAACTATTTTTCTGTCTTTGAGGCCGTAATACTTCCTGCCCTCACGCCACTCGCTCTCCACCATGCCGATTTCTTCCAGCATGTTTAGGTGGAAGTCAATAGTCTGTGGCTTTTTTTTGATCTCCGCGGCTATCTCTGATAGATATTTGTCTTTTTTTGATAAACTCAGAAGGATCGCCCTTCTGACATCAGAGGCTAGCGCTTTGTGGACAATCTCATCAAACAGGTGTGGAGGGACTGGCATGCCCTTTAGTTTCGGCTCTACTATAAAAGCCTTACTATTCTGGTTTTCTATAATAGCAGAAAGCTTTATATACAAGTGCTTCTTCTATAATTATAGAAAACTCGAAAGAGAGTGATGAAAAGATGGAAGAGATGAAAATTGAAAAACTGAAAAGTGGCGAACCGCCTAACCGCAGAGAGATAGTAATCCAGAGTTATAATATGCCTACCCGCAGAAAACCAAAAATAATTGTGCCAGAAACGTATCCGCGCATATCAACGTTAGCAACGCTGGCGGGCCTGGCTGGGCTGGCTGGAATTGTAGCGAGCGCGGGTTCTATAAAAAATGGTGGAGATGAGCTGAATGTGGGCCTTTGCCTTTTACTCCCCATAAGTGCGTTCTTTCTGTACGCCGGCGCAGCAGGCCTATGGGATTGCTACAAAGTATGGAGAATTTATGAAGATGATAAAAAATGATATTATATAAAGAATCTCGGAAGGCTATTGTAACGGGCTTCAGCATATCCACATTGGCAAGTTTGCTATTTGGCACATTTATGGTTGTGGCAAACATACCCGCAACAACAATCCTGCCAACACTTGCCCCAACCTGGATAGGCCTGGCAACGATAACAATAGTGGCTAGCAAGTAAGCGCATAGGAAGCTTTTTATAATAGTTAAATAACATTATTTAATGTTTAATAAGGCGTAAAATGGTGCTAAAAACGTTTAACGTGCAGGAGGCTGTTTATGAGCAGTTTTCGCGTTTCTGTAAGAGTCGCGGCATGAGCATGAGCAAGCAAGTCGAAATGTTTATGGAATCGCTGGTTGAAGAAGAGCCAGAAGCAAAGAAAGAATATCTCGAGAAACTAGAACGCATACGAAAGGGTAAATTTATTAAAGTAGTTAGTTTTGCCGAAAGGTATGGTTTGTAGCTATGTATGCGCTTGCATCGTCAGAGCAAATCGACGAAATATTTAAGAAAATAGCCAAAAAAGATAAGAAACAATTGGAAATAATAAACAAGAAAGTTCAGCAAATTTTACAAAATCCATATCATTTCAAGCCACTTCGCGGCGATATGTTTGGAGCGAGAAGAGTGCATATTGATACATCTTTTGTTCTTACTTTCGAAATTGATGAGAAAAATAAGATAGTTAAACTTTTAGATTACGATCATCACGATAATATTTATTAAAATGTTAGAAATAGATGGAAGTTACGGTGAAGGTGGCGGGCAGGTCATTCGGACAGCGATAGCGATGTCTGCTATCAAACAAGTTCCAATCAGAATTATAAACATCCGCGCGAACAGGAGCAAGCCTGGCTTGCAAGCCCAGCACCTTACTGGAGTCAAAGCCGCCGCCGAGCTTTGTAATGCAAAAGTTTCCGGAGCAGAGTTAGGCTCCACAGAATTAACGTTTGAGCCGGGCAAAATACGATTTGGAAAGTTTAGGTTCGACATCGGGACTGCCGGCGCGATTACTTTGGTTCTGCAAACTATCATTCCAATTGCGGCATTTGCGCCGTCAAAAACAAAATTTGAAATCATCGGCGGGACAAATGTCCTGCACGCGCCGCCAATTGAGTATTTCCAAAATATATTTTGCGATTATGCAGAGAAATTCGGCTTATTGATAACGTGCGAAGTGGAAAAGCACGGATTTTATCCGAAGGGCGGCGGAAAAGTCACTATTGAAGTCCATCAAGTAAAAGAACAAAAACAAATTAAATTAACCGAACGCGGAGAATTGCTGAACGTAAAAGTAAATTCAATCGCTTCCGAAGATTTGAAAGCCGCGGGTGTTGCTGACAGACAGGTGGCTGGCTTCAAGCAAGATATGAAGCCAGAGTTTATTATTAAAGCTTTCACGAGGTATGTAGACACTCTGTCTACCGGCTCTTCAATCTATGCGCATGCTTTGTATTCAAATTGCAAATTAGGTTGCTCCGCACTCGGAGAACGCGGAAAAAAGGCAGAGGATGTTGGCCGCGAGTGTGCGGCTGGCCTGATGAAAGAGGTAGACTCAAAGGCTACCGTTGACAAGCACATGGCAGACCAGTTAATACCATTCCTTGGCCTGCTCGGCGGTTCTTTTGTAACTTCAGAAATTACAGAGCATACGAAGACAAATGTTTGGGTTGTGGAGAAATTTGTTGAGAAGAAGTTTAATCTAGAGGGGAATAAGATTGCGGTTTAATATTTCTAGTTTTACGCCTTCAACGCATCCAACATTAAATCCTCCATCGGCAGCGTGTTTTCGTTCCATTGGTAAACTAAATATGGCCTGCGCCAGACCAAGACTATTGCCGGATCTTTGTTTACCTCTGTAACCTTTACTTTCAAATCTGCTGGCCTCGCGTACCAAAGCAGTTTTAATTCTGTGTGCGCCGGCTCTGGAAAAATATCGTCTGCCAATGTTAGTATTTCGTCTAAAGGTTTGGTTTTCATGGCAGCCATGTAAACCTCATAACAATATCTCTTCGTCTCGGTTGCGGCGCGAATGGCATCTACCGAAATAAATGGTGATTTAGATGATAATTCGACTGAAAAATATCTTTTATCGCCCCAACCGCCTGTTTCTCCGCGAACGTGGTGTGTCCACTCTGGCGCACCTAAACTGACATAACAAAATAATGGTATTTGAACGTTCACGGAAACACCCGTTTTGGGGTAACCCTCGCGTGCCCTGTGTTTGCTCGTGTCTATTGTTACGCTACGCTGAAGCCCAAAAATATCCGGAGAAAGCTCGCGGTAATTGCCAGCCATTTTCAGCCGGAACCACTCATNNGGCACCAATCGGGCCGTAGTCATAAATTGTTTTTAGTGCGTCTAAAATTTTTTCTTCTTTCGGCTTTGAGTATTCGACCTTTAGCTCTTCTATGGTTTTTAGTTTTGGTATTTCAATTTGTGTTGCCATTTCTTACCTCCGCAAAAATATCTGCGTATGATTCGCGAATTATTGGCTTGCCACCCAAGCCAAGCTGCCCGAGAATTTTTAGCACATCACTCTCGGATTTTCCTTCAATTTCAACAAAATTCTTTCTGCTTTCACCCGGAATTTTCCAAACCGCATCCAGAAAAACGTCGCAATCTGGACTTTTGAAATTGTAAATTTTTCTTTCCTTTGCATAACTTGAATAAAGTGCAAAACCCAAGGCGGCAAGCAGCTCTTCCAGAGTTGCATTGGACCTTTGGCCAAGGGAAATTTCAAGCTCTACTTCTCTCCTCTCGTTTAGCTTTTGTCCGTTATTTTGCCCTTTGTATGTCAAGAGTGTCCACCTGCTTCCAAAGTAAAGCCGGCCGCACTTGTTTATTGTTAATTCCTCTTGCCGAATTCTGAGAAACTCGCCGACTTGCATTTGTGGTGATTTGTAAACAAAATTTTCTTCTTTGTAAATATTACCGCTGGAAAAATCCTTTGGCAATTTATTTTTTAGCAGCTTCAGCTCAAAATCTTCAAGCGCGATTTTTGCTTCAATCTCAAGCTGTGGCTTCTGCAAAAGCGTTTGTAGCATTGTGGCAACCTCCATTGAGTAAATCTTTCATAATAACTTCCGCTCTTTTTTCTATTGCTTTTTTAATTGCGGCTTTTTCATCGGCTATTTGCGGCTGCGAAAACAACGGTACGCGAATAATTTTGTAGCCTTGTTCCGTGTATGCTTTTGCTAGCGCTTCATGTACTGCCTTTGCAGTCTGCTCGTTTTCGTAGCGGATTCCGTTTGCGCTCCACTTTGGCACTCTGTCAAGTAGATAGATGCGGCTGAACTGATGGCTGGCAACATAAGAATTCACTCCGTTTGGCACCTTTAATCCGTAAAGCCCGCAGTAAGCTATTTGTTCAATTCCGCCGCTCCTGTCAAAAAATACCGGCGTCTGATGCGGATTTATTCGCGAATCAAGCTCGATTTGCACATGAAGAATCCTTTGCTGTAAATCCTGAATGCAATCCTTGTCCGCAGGATTCCAAATTCCTCGTGCCTGCATTTGCTTGATTGCCAGCTCCGCTGCCTCAGGCACGACTTGGTAGCCTTGGCCAGCAAGCGCATTTATCAGGGATGTCTTCCCGCAGTTTGGCCCGCCAGTTATTATAGCTCTCATGTTGGTCCAATATATTAAAGTGTTGTATAAAATATAGCTATTTCTGTAAAAAAAGTAGTATTAGTGTTGTATTTGGGCTGCGCTGGGCGGATTGTTTAAAATAGCCTCAATTGTCTTTGCTAAAAACTCCGGGAATGTGCTTTTGTAAAGCGTCTGTTTTGTGGTTGGATACTGTAACGTGCTGGCCAAAACAACGATAGTGTCGTATTCGGGTTTTTGTGCAAGGTATTCTTCGGCCACAGGGGCAAGCCTCTCCCGCACAGCATCTGAAAACCTGCCTTCCCTTGAAACAGCAAGAAGGCCATCAGACTTCCCGAAAAATAAAGTATTGGCAAAGTACTCGCTATGCCTTATTTCTGTTGCAAGCCCTTCGACAAGTTGTTTTTTACTTTTCCCGTCCACGACAAATTCCAAGGCCAACAGATCGCTGTTGTATGGCCTCGCAGGGTAGCCCCCGCCCGCTATCCCGATTCCAATGGCCCAAGTCCTGCCGCCAAACTGAAAAAGTCCAGCAGAAACATAATGCATATGGCCTTTTCTTGTCCTATGCCAGTCAGAGTCGTCCGCAATTTCCGCGCTTGGCTGCATATCTTCCGGAAAAATTATCTCTTCGTGTTTGTTTCTTTGCGCCAGAACTTGATGGGTTTTTTCGATTAATTGTCTGACAGTTAGGCCTGCACTTTCGCTAACTTTTTGTATCGTTTCTTGATTTACCATGTTATTACACCAAGTTTACGTAATCGCTAAATTGTTGTTGTAATGCTTTTTGTCGCACCCATTCAAACGGCAAGGTTTGTGGTAAATGTTCGCAGTCTAGAGATAGCAAAACCCTTGCTAAATGCGCGCACAGATCGTTGCCTAATGGCACTTGCTTGCCGTAATAATATTTTGTGCTGCATGAAGAAGAAACCACGAGTGGCAGAGTAGATTTTTCTGGGCGTGGTGGGGAGCGTAAATTTATTTTTAAGCTACGGAAATCTTCCAAATTGAATGCATAAATTATGTGCACTAAAAAATGCAAATTAGGGGCTGCTCTGCTATAGTGTTCGTAAATAAAATTTGTTGTTTCTGCCGATAAGATGGGCTTTTGCGAATTGTAATTCGTCTGATGCATGCGACATAACTGCATTGCATCATCCCTGCCGCCCAAAATAGCATTTGCAAAAGCGTCGTCATTCCATTTGTCCAAGTCGCCTTCTAATTTTTCCTGCAGCGCTAAACCAATTTGGCCAAATTCCAAAGATTTGCTTTTTCTTAGCTTGGCGATTTCAATTTCAACATTATCGCGCGATTTTCGCGCGTTTGGACCCAAATTTGAAACTAAAAAATCGACGAGGCTTGCAGAAGGAATGCGCTTAATTGCAGCTTCGCTTGACGTTGTCCTTTGCACAAGGGATTGAATTGGCATACCAATTAATAGTGTTGCAATGCATAAATGAATTTCAGTAACGTTTTTATGCTTAGTGTTGTATGTTCTGCCATGCTGAGCCAGGAAATTACAAAGAAAATTGAAGAATTTGTTTATGCCATGCCCAGAACAATTCAGGATATTGCGCTGCTGCTGAAGGTAAACTGGAGGACTGCTGACGCTTACGTTGAGCGAATTTCAAAAGAACAAGGCACTCTTGGAGTTAAAACATTCCGTGGAGGGACAAAAGGCGCGCTGAAAATAGTTTTTTGGCGGAATACGGAGAGGCCTGCGGCTTCAGAAGCACAGGAACAGCTTCTGAAAAAAATTGAGGCGGGGAGAAAAAAAGAGGACTTCTCACCAATGGATATTTATCAATTCGTTGATAAAAAGAAACGGCGCGCATTTTCCGAATTAACTGATGCCGAAGAAGAAACACGCGACAAAAACATAATCCCGTTGCTCAGGCAGGCCAGCAGTGAAGTTTACATCTTCTCGGGCAACCTTTCTCTGGCAAATCTTGTGCACGGAAAAATCTCTGTGCTGGATGTTCTGGAAGAACTGGCAAGGCGAAACGTTAACATCAAAATACTAACGCGCGTGGACGTTGCAGGAATTGAAAATATTAAAAAAGTTTTGGCGATTAATAATCATGTCGGCCGCGATGCTGTTGAAATCAAGTACGCAGAACAGCCATTGCGCGCGATAGTTGTTGATAACAAAGTCGCAAGACTGCGCGAGGTGAAATCGCCGGAAAAATATCGGGCGGGAGAATTAAAAGGCAGGACGTATATTTATTACGAGATTTACGAAGATGACTGGGTTTCTTGGCTGCAAAAAGTTTTCTGGCACTTCTTCAGGCCAGCTGTTGATGCGAGAAAGAGGATTGAAGATTTGAGGACAATTGAAAAGCTTAAATAGCATTTCTGAAAAATAAAACCATGGCGACTGAATTAATGACTAATTTGGATTTAACGGCGCTGATTTTATTTCTGGCAGGCTGGACCCTGCTTGTGTATAGGGATTACGTTGACAAAACCAACAGCGCAGACCCGCTCGCAATATTTTTCTTCATGATTGGCTCACTTGTTTTGGCAGCAATTCAGTATTTGAAAAGCCTGCCAGTATTTATCCTGCTCGGAGTCATCATTGCAATTCTATCAATCATCCATTGGTTTTACATACCAAATAGGACAGCAAAATTGAAAAAAGAAATTGTCCGTGCCGAAAGAAAATTATTGCGAAGGTAATTTCCGCGCAACCAAGTTATAATATAATTTTTCAATTTTATCTATTGATTTATCCAGCGAATGCTCTTCAGCAGTCCTTCTTGCATTAGGACTGAATTTTTCTTTTCTCAGCGCAAAAACTTTGGACAGGCAGTCTGCAAGCCCGCGCACATCGCCTGGCGCAGCTATGAAGCCATTTTCGCCATGCCTTACAATCCGCGGGACTGCCCTTGCATTAACGCCAATAACTGGAACTCCGCAAGCCATAGCCTCAAGGACGACAAGCCCTTCTGTTTCCATTGTTGAGGCTGTAATAAAAACATCTGCTGAATTGTAGGCTTTCAGAAGTTCTTCCATGCTTATTCTGCCTGTAAATTCTGCATCAATACCTAAATCAACTGCAAGTTTTTTTAATATTTCAAGATCTGGGCCATCGCCGACTATTTTTAATTTTGCTGTGTGCTTTTCTGAAAATAATTTAAATGCATTTAGCGCAACATCTATATTTTTCTCATAACTTATTCTACCGACATGCAGTACTTGAAATTCTTTATGCTGAATTGGCGCGTGCTTGAATTCAGCAGTATCAACACCATTTGAAATAACAACAACATTCCTGAGCCTTTGCGCTTCAATTTCTTTTTTTGTGCTCTCTGATGGCGCGATAACTGCACTGCTTCTTCTGTAATAGCGTCGCGTGTATGTCCATGTGGCATGCTTGGCAACTCTGTTTTTTTCTATGTTTGGCAGTGGTATGTGCCCAAGAATATCTGGAAGAGTAGTGTGATATGTATTCACTATTGGAATGCGCAGGAGTTTTCCAAAAAGTATTGCAACCACGCCTATTGGCCCTGGTGTATGTATGTGAATTATTTCCGGCCGGAACCTGCAAAGCGCAAAAAACATTTTGAATACTCTTGGAAGAGCAAAATCAAAATCAGGATATAATTCAATGCCCATGCGCGGAAAATAAACCATAGAAATATCATTGCTGAGCTGTGGCTTGGAACTGTCTTTTGGCCTGCGCGTAAAAATCATTACCTTGTGCCCGCGTTCTGCCAGCATCTTTGAAGAATTGCAGATAGAAGTTACAACTCCGTTTACATTCGGAAGAAAAGTATCAGAGAAGTAAGCGATTCTCATTAAATCATGTTTGTTTCTTCTTCCTCTTTTCCTGTTATTGTTGCGAAGAAGCGCTTCATTTCTCTTTGGATGGAGTCAGAATCTGCTTTTAATTTTTCGCACGATAAAAGCAGTCTTTCCCTGTCTTTAACTATATCTTCAATCATATCGTAAGGCTTTGTTGCTCTCTGAAAATCTGCGATGCCAACAGATCCATACATTGAATTACTCATTTCTTTCGCAATCCTCTTCAAAAGGTTGCCAATCCAGAAGTTTGTAGCTTCTTTTACTTCAGAACGGATTATTTTATCCTTAATTGCAGAACGCATTATTGAGACAACCCTTGCTTTTGGGAAAGGCAGTACCTCTCCTTCTGCAGTTACTTCTACTGGCTCTGGGGCCTGCTCTGCCACTGGTTCTGCTAGCTCTTCTTCTGCCTGCTGTTCGGGCTGCATTTCTTGATTTTCTACTGGTATTTCATCTGCCATAAATATCACATCACTACTGAGCGGGGAAGCTTTTTAAGACTTGCTGAGAGGGAAATCGGCTTGCATTGCCACTGAAATTTGGCTTATGGAGTTTATAAATAGGTTAAAAATAAGACCAGAAATGTATTTAAGCTATGCCGAATAAGCAGATTTATGCGGGGTTGTCAGAGCAGTTATGTACTCGCCTGCAGCAGCTTTTCTTTCTTTTGAAAAGAAAGAAACGCTCCTGGGAATCTAAAGAAAGAAACGGTGCAGTCTTCGACTGCACAAACGAACTCAGATTTCCGAAGCAGTTAGCGAGTTAGAAGGGTGCAACTCCCTTACCCCGCTCCATAATTAAAGAAAAATGACACTGAAATTGTTTAATACGCTAGGAAGAAAAAAGCAAGCGTTCAAGCCCATCAAAGATAAATTTGTCGGCTTGTATACCTGCGGCCCCACAGTTTATTGGTATGCGCACATAGGCAATTTGCGCTCATATGTGTTTGCAGATATTCTAAAAAGAATATTAATCTATAATGGCTACAAAGTAAAACAAGTGATGAACATAACAGATGTAGGCCATCTGACATCAGATGCAGATACCGGCGAAGACAAGATGGAGAAAGCCGCGACAAGGGAGCACAAATCTGCATGGGAGGTAGCAAAATTTTATGAAAAAAAGTTCTTCGAAGATACCGCAAGATTAAACATAATCAATCCAGATATAATTTGCAGGGCAACAGATCACATCAAAGAGCAAATTGATTTGATTAAGACGCTAGAAAAGAAACAGTACACTTATATTGCAGCTGATGGCGTTTATTTTGATACATCGAAGCTAAAAAATTATGGCACGCTCGCAAAGCTCGATATCAAAGGTCTGAAAGCTGGCGCAAGAATCGAAATCGCTGAGGGCAAGAAGAATGTGACTGATTTTGCATTGTGGAAATTCTCTCCGGAAGGCAAGAAGCGCGATATGGAGTGGGACTCGCCGTGGGGAAAAGGCTTCCCTGGCTGGCACATAGAATGTTCTGCAATGTCAATGAAATATCTCGGAGAGCATTTTGATATTCACACGGGCGGAATAGATCACGTACCAATTCATCATACGAATGAAATCGCACAGTCCGAAGCCGCAACTGGAAAGAAATTTGTTAATTATTGGTTGCATGGCGCATTTTTGCAGCTGAAAGAAGGGCGCATGGGAAAATCAGAAGGCAATATCATACTAATAGATAATTTAGAACAAGAAGGATTTGATCCGCTAGCTTATAGATATCTTGTTCTAACTGCACATTATCGTTCATCTTTGGTATTTTCAAAAGAAGGTTTGGTATCCGCTCAAACTGCGCTCAACAGATTGCGCGAATTTGTCAAAAGACTCAGAATTGTCCGCGGAGATGTCAGCAATAAAAGTTTTTCAAAATTAATTATCAAAATTAAAGGCAAATTTGCAAAAGTTATTGATGATGATTTGAATTTGCCACGGGCGCTAGCAGTCATAGCCGAGTTCGAGCACGAAACAAATAGATTGCTGGATAAAAATAAAATAGGAATGCTTCAAGCAAAACAAGCCATGGGTTTGATATTGGACTTTGATAGAGTTCTAGGTCTGAACTTGGCTGAAGTAAAAGAAGAAAAGTTGCCAACCGAACTTATGAAATTAATAAAAGAACGCGAGCAGGCAAGAAAAACCAAAGATTGGGCAAGGTCAGATGAGATAAGAGCTGAGCTTAAGGCAAAAGGGATTGTTCTTGAAGACAGGCCAGATGGCACCACTGGCTGGAAAATGGTTAATTAAAGTAGAACCTCTATATATACTAATACATTGAAAGTATATAAGGCTTTGCATCAAAAGCTAATTAAACCACTGAAATACTACTTAATCATGGCTGGACAACATGCTTCTATGGCAGGCATCTGCGTTTATTGTAGTATGCTGGCAACAGAAACATGCAGTCTCTGCGGTGCAAATGTCTGCGGAGCGCATTTTAATAAAGAAGCAGGGGTTTGTAGGGCTTGCCTGCTGGGAAAAAGAATAAAATGAATCGGATAGTCATATTATCATTCGCAGTAATCGCAGTAGTCCTTGCAATCTTTGCAGTGCTTATTTCAGTACCGCAGAAACAGGTACCTTGCCAGCCGAATGATGGCTTGTGCCCTTCCCAATGTTCTGCTGAAACAGATTCAGACTGCCCGCGGACAAGGACAGCTAACCTCGGATCAGTAAAACATTGTCTGAATGATGCAGATTGCATTGCTGTAAAGCCAATCTGCGGAAACCTGGACTGCGGGTTCAATGATGGGCAGTGCAAGTCCAACAAGTACTGTGCAACTGCAATTGGAAAAGATTATTCTGCTGCATGGACTGGCGCGATTGTGAAGTGCCTTGATCCTGTTGTTGCGAACTGCGAATCCTTAACTAATTATAAGGTGGCCTGCGCATCAGGTACTTGCATAACTCTTGGGCGGGCCAGCACTTAGGTTTTTAAAGTACTATTAAGTCTTGTTTTCATGGCATTAGCAGAAAAAGACATCAAGGAAATAGAAGAGCTGTTTGAGAAATTAGGCAGCATGACTCTGGAGGAACAGAGGGCAAAAGCACCTGAAATGCTGAAGAAATTAAGCCCGGAGCAGATAGAATTCATAAAACAACAGCAGGGTGGCGGGCAGTGCCCGTTCTGCGGAATAGCAAAAGGTGAAATACCTGCAAAAAAAGTCTATGAGGATTCTAATTTTATAGCTGTCCTGGATATTAATCCTGGCAATCCAGGGCATGTTATTTTCCTGCCAAAAGAGCACATCGCAGTCCTTCCGCAGTTGTCTGATGACTTGACTGCAAAAGCTTTTGTTCTCGTTAAAAAATTATCAGGAGCTGTGTTTGATGCAACAAATGCACAGGGCGTAAATATTCTCCAGAACAACGGCGCAGTGGCAGGCCAGACAGTCCCACACTTACACATTCACATAATTCCACGGTTCGATGATGATAAAGTTCGCATTGAATGGGATCCGCTGAAACTTACAGAAGAGCAGTTCGAGGAAATGCAGAAAAGAATTTCCGAAAAAACAAAAGATTTTGGGAAAAAAGTTTATGATGTGTCTGGCAACTTAGTTGAGGAAAAGGAAAACAAAAAAGAAGAAAAAAAGCCAGAAAAGAAAGAAGATGCGCCTAGAATCCGAAGGCGAAGAGCCTGATTACTAATAAAAACATCAAATCGCCGAGCCAAACAGCGCTTACCAATCCCAAAAAAAAGGCGGGCACATACGGCAGGCCTTCCTTCACAGTAATATTTTTTAATTTTCCAATATTTTCAAGCTCAATTAGTTTTAGAATATCTTTTTTTTCTATTCCAGTCCTGTTTGGCACATAATACACGCCTTCAATATTTATTTCATCTGTAACCCAATCACCCTCGACTAACTTTTTCGGAGAAATCGTTTTGAACATACAGGCTTCTTCAATTGATTTTAAACTAATAAGCATAAGAGCCAGCAAAAATATAATTCCAAGCACAAATGCAGTTAGTTTATCGAAAAAAAATGCAATTGGAATTGCTATGAGCGCGGCGATTAATGAGTATTGGATGTATTTTTTCTGCAGATATTTTTTTGCAGAGTTAAGAAACTTATTGAAATGCCTTACTGCAAGATAGATGCTTCCGAAAAATCCCAGCAGTCCACCAAAAATCAAGGAGTTTGTCCAGAAAGTCAGCAAGAATGGCCAATTTATTAGCAGAGGCATCAGATTGTTTGGAAACGTTGCCAGAAGTGCGCCGAGCCCGATGAGCATCTTCGCATCTCCGCCGCCCCATACGCCCAACTGGAATAATAATTCAGATACTCCGTAAAGAATGGCAACAGCGATTAATGAATGTGCAAAAGGCCAGATGGAATTTGCCTGGAGCGAAATGATAGCGTGGCCTGCCAGCCCGAAGAAAACCATCAGGTAATTAGTCCAGTCAGGCACCCACCTGTCTTTTATATCAAAAATCGAGCCTGAAAGCGTGCCTAAAAGCGCTATCGACAGGAAAATAAGCTCGGAGTCCATGTGTTTTTTAGAAACTGCTGGAATTAAAAGCTTTCAGAACTTTTTTAAATCTTGTCTTTGGGCTTTATGTATGGTAGTAGTTGAAGTAAGCCTCAGTTCACTGTTTTTCTTCATGCTAGGGTTTTTTACAGCAGTTGCGATTATAATTGCGCTGATGGTTGTATGGGTAATCTTCCCGAAGATTTCAGAGGCAAGGAAGTTTTTCGATTTTTGGCTAAAAGTCAAGAACAAACAGCCCGAAGAGACAAAATAATGGCGTCTGAGTTGAATTTACCCAAGCATATTGGCATAATCTGCGATGGCAACAGAAGATTTGCACGCACAATCGACCAGGAAGTTGCAAAAGGCCACGAATACGGTGCAGATAAGATAGAAGATGTTCTGGACTGGTGTATGGAACTCGGAGTAAAAACATTAACTCTTTGGCTTTTTTCAACAGAAAATTTTGGCAGGGCTGCCGAAGAGCTTGATGTGCTTTTCAGGATTGCAGAAAAGACAGCATATAAGTTTGCAGATGATAAAAGAACGCACGAGAGCAGAATAAAATTAAATATTGTCGGTGACGTCGAAAAATTTCCAGAATATGTAAAAAAAGCATTAGATTATGCAGTTGAAAAAACAAAAACATACGGAAATTTCTGCCTGAATGTTGCAGTTGGCTATGGTGGCAAGCATGAAATAGTTTCTGCAACTAAAAAAATAGCAGAGATGGTAAAAGCAGGCCTGCTTTCCCCGAACGACATAACGCCTGAGCGTCTGGAAGACCAGATGTTTTCTTCCGCAGTGCCTAATGTTGACTTAGTCATACGAACATCCGGCGAGCAGCGCACCTCGGGCTTCCTGATGTGGAAGTCTGATTATGCAGAATATTATTTCTGCGAAAAATTGTGGCCTCAGTTTGAAAAAGAGGATTTGATTCGGGCGATTGTAGATTATTCTGAAAGAAAGAGACGGTTTGGAAAGTGATTTTATTAACTAATAGTTCTTTAATAATCCATGGCAAGCACACGAACATACGTAATAAACATCTTCTGTAAGAAGTGCAGAACTCATTTGTACAAATACCGAAAAGAGGGCGAAGGTCATTTGATGAAGTGCTACAAAAGCAACATAATCGAAGACAACACGAAAGTTCCGATAGTCTGCCCAACCTGTGGCGCAGTTTTTGCGCGAGAGGGACTTGTGCATGGTAGGCCAGCTAACAAAATAATCCAAGGCAAGGTGTATGTGAAGGGCTAGAAATTGTTTTTGCTCAGCTCAAAAATATCCAGCGAGCCTACCCCAGAGCCGCCAATGATTGCGATGCGTGGCATGCGAAAGCGCAGTTTTCGGTGTTTAAATTGTTTCGCATAGCAAACCGTTTAGAATATTTACCTTTACAAATTATGGGCAAAACAAAATATTTGAATAATTAGTAAGGCAATTTAGCAGTTCACAAGGGAAGGGCTTAGGCAATAGTTTGGGAAATAGAAAGTTTTATAAACTAGTAAGTAGTGAAAATATTGAAAATGGCAAATAGAAAATTAATCCAATTATTTCTGAAAGAAATTATGTATGCGCAGAAAGTAGATGGTACTTTTTTGCCAGCATATAAACAATCATTAACTGGTTTTGGCCATAAAGCCCGCGAAACTTTAGATATTTTTTTCAAGCAAGACGGTGAACTGGTTGGCTCAAGCACATTAGCTTGCATTCAGCTTCAAACTGTGATTCCCAAAGGAACTCGATTGGCAACGCGCGAAGATTTAGCACATATTAAGATGCATGAACCTGAGTTTTTGCAAGACGAATACTTCGATGTTGGCGTAGCCCTGCATTCTGCGCTGGGACCAAATGAATATCTTGCAACGATATTAGCAGAGCAATTGAAATTGCATAGAATTTCATTAGGCGGGGGAAAATTTATTCCATTTGATGCACTATCGTTAGTTGAAGACGAAAAAGCGGAACACGGCTTGGTATTAAATCTGAGGCCCGAAAATTTGGCAGGCATAATTGATTTGGAGTCACATAACTGGGATTATGCAGGCTCGCGAGGGCTGGCCAGGGCCTATTTAGGCCTGGACTCCGACTGGAGCTCTAACGGCGAGTACTTGGCGGAGTCAGGCGGTGGCGGCAGGGTAGTCAGCGTAAGCGCCAAAGGTGTGGCGCGAGATATTGAAGCACGTTTGGCGTAGCTCGCTGCAGAAAAAGCGAAAAAAAGAAGCGGAACTTGAAGCGCGTTTTGAAAAAGCAAAAGCTGTTTTGGAAGGTAAATAAATACATATCATCAGCGAAAATAAAGTTTTAGACGTTAAATATCAATTTAAATAAATATTGTTGTGATGATCGTAATCTATTAGAGTTACGCACTTTTTGTTTTCATCTATCGAATAAGTCAGAACAAAAGATTTCCCGATGTGAACGCGCCTTTTGTTTTGCATCGGCGCATGCAATGGCTTGCCCGACTGAGGATTTTCCAGTATGTCATTTATCTTTCTTTGCAGAATTTCAAATTGTGCTTTGTCCTTTTTGGCAAGTTTGGCAAAGACAGAATCTAAGTGTGGCAGATGGTAGAGCGCGTACATTGCTATGCCACATAGCGTTTCTTAAAATCCGCAAAAGTTCCGACTTTTATAGGCTTTTGTTTTTCTAGCTTCTTCAACTTCTCAATATATTCCGGCCTAAGTTCGGGCTCCAAAATTTCTTCTTCATACTCTTGTGTTACAATTTCTATCGCTTCGGATTTGTCCCGCAGGCCGTATTTAGCCTTAACTATGTTTAATATTCGGTTCGCGTGGTCAGATACATTTACTATTGCTTGCACCATTCTTATCACATTAATATCATATTAACATCGCGTATATAAGGCTTACGGTTGCCCGCCCCGCAAGTTAGCCAACATTCTCAAAACTTATTCAGCATCCCCAATTCCATCTGTGCTCACAGTAAACACAGCCTCGCCCTCTGGCAGGTGCGGCGAATCAATCAGCCTTGCAATTCGCTTGTTCGCTTTTGATTTTCTCAAATACATGCGGTATGTTGCCGCGTGGCCTACGATGTGCCCGCCTATGGCTTGTGTTGGATTGCCGAAAAAGATTGCGGGGTTGGCCATCACTTGGTTGGTTATGTAAACCGCGAGATTGAACTTGTCCGAAAGCTGCTGCAACAGGTGCAGGTGCTTATTCAGCTTCTGTTGCCTGTCTGCCAGCGTGCCGCGCCCGGAATATTCTGAGCGGAACAGCGAAGTCAGCGAATCAATTATGATTAATTTTATTGGCAGGCCATCCTTCTGTATCAGCTCCGAGACTTTTTCTGCAAGAAGCATCTGGTGGTCAGATGAGTACGCGCGCGCGACGTGAATATTTTTCAAAAGTTCATCTGGATTAAGACCCTTTGCCTCGGCAATCTGGCGGATTCTCTCTGGCCTGAACGTTCCCTCCGTGTCTATGAAAACAACGTGCCCGTTCAGCCCGCCCTGTTCCACTGGCAGCTGCGCATTAACTGCTAACTGAAATCCTAATTGTGATTTTCCACTTCCGAATTCGCCAAAGCCTTCTGTGAGTGCACCGGTTTCAACTCCGCCGCCAAGCAGGCGATTTAATTCCGCAGAGCCAGTCGTGATTCTCCCAGTGTTCTGGCGGATTTTGAAAACTTCTTCGCCGGTTTTGAATCCCATATCTAATGCTGCCCTCGCAGCAGCAATTGCTTTCATCGCGGTTTGCTTTGTAATTTCTGCAATGTCTGCAAGATTGCCCGGGTTTGCCACAGCAACAGACATCACATCATTGATGCCCGCCTCAATAAGTTTCTCAACTGTCTTTGCGCCGATGCCGGGCAGGTCTTCCAGCTTCTCGATTTTCTTGCCGGGCTTTGCTTCTTCTATTGGACTGCCTTCTTCGTCCAAAACTTCAGTTTCGTCTTCTTTTTTCTTTCGAGCCATGAAACTTCAAGTTTGAAATAGAATAAAAAGATTTGTGTGTTTGTGTGAGTATATCAAACACAGCCACACACAAAAGCTTAAATAGTTTTCTTGCGTTTAATTAGCATGGTATTACCAAACGCGCCAACAATGGATGCACACGAACTAAAGTATGTTGCCTTAGGCCCGGGCGGTGAACGTGTTTGGATGGATGACGTTGGTGCTAAGGGGGCGATCAAAGTTTTGTGGCGCCGCGTACCATATGTTGGCGCGTATCCGGGCGATCCCCGGGATGGCAAGCCAACCACTATGCTCTCATTAAAAATTGACGAAACCAAAGAACCGAATTACGCAGTTATTATTCCAGACTACAATTCTCGTGGGCAGGCTTATGTCATGGCAACTACAATGCGCGGAATACTTGACATTTTGCCAGAAGAATTTAAGCAACTAGATGCTGTGGTTGCGGAAAGTATGGTAAAAGCATTTCAAGAATCTGGTTTAGGCGAAATGTTTAGACCGCTTTCTCTGCCAAATAAAATTAGCGCAGAGGAGTTGACAAGAATTAGAAAAATAGCAGCAGAGAAAGTGAAGAATTGGATGCCAAAATACGCAGATAGCGGCAGTAGTTACGGCTTGCCAGATAAAAATAATTAATTTGCTTTTAATAATTCTTTAGCAATCACTCTTGGATCCGGATTAACATTCACTTGATTAGCAATCATCTCAGTCCTGTCGTATTCTTCATTGCGGTTTACCCTGCCGGAAACCTCTATTGTTTTGCCCAATAAAAATGAATCTACGCGCTCCTGCAATCTTTCCGGCCCGTCCTTCACTAAAATCTCTTGTGCTTCGGTAGCAGTCAGGCCAATAAGTTGCTCTGCCCTATCCCTAAATGCAACGCACCTTAACGTTTCAGTTGTGTCGTCCAGCACGAAATTCAGAATCATGGCCTGCTGTTGCGTGACTGACTTATGTGTTGCGCAGGTCGCGCCCGCAGCGTCAATTATAACTTTCTTTCCGCACTGCGGGCAGACCGGGTAAAATCTCGGAGGGAATGCCTGCACTACTGTTCCGAGGACTGATGCAGAGTCATTCGGCTGGAGCTCAGCAATTTTTTTCTTCGCGAAATTCATCTGGCTTGTAAATGTTTTTGTTGCTACAGATTCTATAACTATATTTTTTGGATCAAGCATGAGAGAACTTTTCTGCCCGAGGTGGAGTTCCTTGTCGCCCCGCTGGTTTTGCTTCACGTAAGCGTCTTTTATTTTTACTATTGTTCCTTCTTTCAGCCGGCCTTCGGTAATCCATGAAGCTCTCTGGTCCCAAATTACTGTGCGGATTTGTTCCGTTTCATCTGCGATTATCATTGAAGCTACTTGCTTCGGCAGGCCATCCTTGCCTGTGAAGGTTGTCGGGCTGAATGCGCGAATGACTTTTCCATGGGTTTCAACGGATTTCATGCCGACAAGAATTTCCTTGATTTTGATTGCACCGGATCGCACATCCTTGAACAGCTGGACTCCCAATTCAGATGCAATTATGTAAGCAGCGCCTTCCTCAGATACCAAGCCTTCCAAGGCCTGCATCTTTGCATGGATTAAGTTCTGGATTTCGGCAGCAGGAGTGCTTGTTTCAGATTCAATTCTGGCAATTACGTCCTTGATGGGTATTTGGAGCATGCTTGTTCATAAGTCAAATTGAATAAAAAGATTTGTATCGCGAAACATATGTTTCGCAGGACATCCGCTGAACTTATTTGGTAATATGTTTATGCCAGACCAAAAGCCTTAAGATTGGCTTTAATCGCAGTCGGATCGGACTGTAACCCAATTGACATGTTTGCCTATCTTCGCAAGCTCGATAGTGCTAAACTACGCCGAATTGTTGTAATTGGCTTTTAATTGCAGTCGGATCTTCACCACCATGCCAGCTATACCTTGGCCTGACCTTAATTGGATAGATTTTTTCCAATTTATCGTCTAAAATAATCGCAGTCCCCTGTTCGGCAGGCAGGTCGTCAATGTATTTCTGAATATTGAATGCAAGGTAAGTCGAAGCAATGTTATTCAAAGCTTCAATATCTATTTTGGATGTAACCCTATGTGATAAAACAATATCTGCTTGAGTCATTACATCTGTGTGGATTTTTCCGGGCTGCTGTGTCGCCAGAACAAGAGAGATGCCTGGTTGCCTGCCCTCGCGTAAAATCTGAATCAATGCATCTGACGCTAAAGTTTTTCCAGTTATCGGAAGGAATTCGTGCGCCTCGTCAATCATCATCCAAACCAGCGGATTTTCCTCGCCAACAGTTGCAGACTGCCCGCCGAAAGCAAATCCGCCGCTAGAAATTAATTTTACTTCTTCTGCTTTCCTTGCAGACATCCTCTGCTCAAGAATCTTTTTGGAAATCAGGCCGATTGCAAGCGCCTTCAATCTGTCTCCGTTTTCCATCTGAGCGTAAGCTGACAAGTCAACTATCGCAGTTACACCGCCTTTTGTCAAATCAGTAGGCTTGGTTCCTTCTGCCTTGAACAATCCCCATGTTTTTGCAATTACAAACCTGTTTTTTAATAATTGTTTTTCTCTTTTTTCAGCTTCCTTGTCTATTTCCGCGAGATTAACCAACTCATCAATCTCAAACTGCTCAAGATTCTCCCTTGCTTTCGCAACAATCCTTGCCAGTAATATTCCGGCATCTGACATTGGGTCAATTCCAAAGATTTCAGCCCAGTCCTCGCCTGAAAGCTGGCTTGGCTCAACTGAGAAGGGGAAATCTACTGGCATGCCTTTGTTCTGGTAGTCTTCAAACAGGCCAAATGGGACAAAAACAACTGGCCTGAGGCCTTTTGGAATTAAACCCCATTCCCGTAGTTCTTTGTCGTCCTTGTAGTTAGGATATTTCATTGTCCAGAAAATACCCATTGTGTCAAAAATAATAAATGAAAGGTTCTTGCTGATGTCTTCGGGCAGGTCCGCAAGCCCTTCCGCGATGACACCGATTGTGTATGACTTTCCGGAACCTCTTTTGCCAGAAATCAAAACAATATGCGGGCCAGAGACATCAAGATAAACCGGATTGGAAAGGGCTTGTATGTTTTCCATCTGCACATAGTGCTTGCCAAGGAAGATTGTG
The DNA here is from genome assembly GCA_013331935.1 of Nanobdellota archaeon. GTDB lineage: Archaea > Nanobdellota > Nanobdellia > UBA10117 > UBA10117 > UBA10117 > UBA10117 sp10117u. The sequence goes on from DUFN01000004.1 coordinate 34,311, forward strand.
CCTGCTAAGCCTAAGCGTTCTTTTTCCTTGGGAGACCTGCCTGCTATTATTTCGTATACCATTCTATCAGCGACCGCAGTTAGATTTAAACGCTGGAATAAAAGCCTTTTCAAGTGGTAGACAGTTTGGCTACCAGTACAAAAATCTTTTAAACGCCAACACAGTGTTGTGTGTATGGCTGCTAGAATTACTACAACAACTGTGAGGATAACAAAAGCAGTTAAGCAGCAGCTTGACGAGGCATTTGACCCTAAGAAATGGACATACTCCGAAGCGCTCAAGAACCTGCTGGCCAGCCACAAGCAAAAGTGGAACTGGTTCGAGTTTTATGTAGCAGTCGTTGTTACGCTTGTGCTTATTTTTGAGCTGGCTTTGTAGCGGTAGATAGTTAGTTTATCAGCATTCCTATAAAGTTTATAAATCAAATAAGTGGTTTCTAAGTGTGCCGACGTCTCCTAACCCGGTATGGAGCTCGTCTCGAATCAAAGCAAGACAACGAGTGCTCGCAAGGGCTTCCAGGTTCAAATCCTGGCGTCGGCGCTCATGTAAATTCAATCCTGTCGGCAAGTAGCATAGTTCTTTCCCCATTAAAGCGCGCTTGTGGCATTTCTGCCCGCTTGCCAGATATTCGCACATCCGCCATGGCTTTTACAGCAGCTATTACTTTTTTAGTCAAGCCGCTAATGTCTTGCCCAAGGACTTTTCCATCTTTGGCTGGTAAGCTGCAAACCATGATGCAGTAGCCCTGATAGGTGCTGCCCAGTGAAATCAGGTAAAATCCATCTTTGTCATTCACGTGCGCGTCAGTCCAGTTTCCAATTTTGCCAGATGTGCAAATTTCCGCGCCTAACGCAACGGCGTATTTGTTCCAGATATTAATTTCTTCGTACATGCAATACTAACTAAAGAATGTTTTTTAAGGCTAATTGATATTGTTATTTATTATTATGAATCAGGATTTGAAAGTTGAAATAGAGCGAGCGCATAAAGACGCTTGCACGAGAGTGCAGGACACTTACAAAGACCCGGCAACCGGCGCAGACGTATTTACAGAAATATTTTTATTGAAGCAGGGCTATTGCTGCGAGAATAATTGCAGGCATTGTCCTTACGAGGCAAACGAAAATAAATAATATGATAACATACTTCCCGGCAGATGAAATTAAAAGTAAATTAACGCAGATTGTTCGGCATTTGGATTTTAACCACGTTGATTTAAACAGGTTGGCAACTTTTAGAAGCACTGGCTCAAAGTCAAGGGCCATCGCACGCTGTTATGCCCTTTCAAAAATCTGGCAGCAGACACTTGGAACAAAGGCGCATTACATAATCGAAGTCATTTCTGAAAGGTTTGACAAACTGCCAGAAGAGGATAAGGAAAAGGTTTTGATTCACGAATTGTTGCACATTCCAAAGACTTTCGGAGGCGGATTTAGGCAGCATGATTATGTCTGTAATAAGAACGTTGAAGTATTGCATAGGAAGCTCAAAACACAATTCTTATAAACATGCAGATAAATTGTGTTTTGATTAAAATGGCCACAAATCAAAAAACATTTGCTTTAATAGCCGTACTTGTAGTAATCGCCTCTTTTGGTGCAAGCTACATCACAGGCAATGCAACTGCATCAACAACTGATTTTTCAGTAACAAGTGTTTCAGTTCCGCCAGCCCGCTCAGACAGCCCAATAGAAGCAACAGCACTCATGCATAATGCAGGCACAGTAAGCGCGAGCTTCATCTTATATCAATACGATATACTTGGCTCGCAGGGCAGTGTTGTTTTCGGAACAAATGAAATGGCTACCTTGTTTGCAGGGCAGGATACAAAGATAGCACTCCCTAAAATAGGAGGCCTGCCTGCAGGAAAATATAATGTGCGCATAACTTTAGATTATAACGAAAGATTTGATGAATTGGACGAAACTAATAATATTTTCGTATCTGAAGCGTTCGTAGTGACGTGATTTTCCTTTCAAAACTTTTTTATACTCATTTTTCCATACAAATCCATGGCCGCGAAACTTAATTCAAATTTAGCAGTAGTGCTTATAGCTGTAGCAATAGTTGCAGGCTCGTTTGTGACATCGCAGACTGGCTTTGCAACAGCAAGCCCGTTTGATTTTGCAGTTGCAGGTGTGGACATGCCTGCGCTCATAACTGCTAATACAGAATCAACATTCACGGCAACTTTGGAGAATTTAGGAAAGACAAGCGCAACAGCAGTAATATATAGCTATGAAGTTCTGAACCCATCTGGAAACCGGCTATATTATGGCGAAGACAGGGTAGACTTGCTTGCAAATTCCAGAGTAACAATTCCGATGAAGACTGATGAATTGGGCAATGGAGTATTTACTTTCAGAATAAATATAGATACTGTGAATAATTTTGCAGAATCTGATGAAACAAATAATGGTTATGAATTGCAATTCACAGTTCCCTATGGAGTATGATGGAAAAACAAGGTAAAACAGTATTAGCGGTAGCCGTCCTTGTGGTATTTGCTTCTTTAGTAGCGCCTTATGCTTCTTCAACAGGCTTTGCAGTTGCCATGAGCTGTACCGGCATTCCAATCCTGCAGTTAAGCAAAGATCCTGTGCTGGCAGGCCAGTCCATAATTGCAAGAGTCAGCGGATTAAAGAACTGCGAGGGAAAGGAAATTTTGATAAAAGAAAATGATGGCATGTGCAACGGCCCTGTTTTAACTTCATTTACGTGCAGAAATTCAGTTTGCGACAGCGCAGCATCTTTGACTATGTGGACTGCAAAAGATTATCTCATCAGCGCCTGTATTGACAAGGATGGCGATGGCTATTATATGAATTCAAATGAGCGGACAATCAACAGCCTCAGAGTGCTGTCCCTGCCAGATTTGTCGGCAGATAGTTTAGTTTTCCCGGAAAAAATATATGCGAACGACCCAATTGTCGCAAAAGCGGATATTTCAAACAAAGGTGTAGTGACTGTAACAAGGTTTACATACAGTTTTGAGATTTTTAGAGAGAACTGGCCAGCTGCAGTTTACTCGCATACTAACAAAGCGCAGCAGTTGTCTGCCACAGTGCTGAAGGAAGTTCTGGAACCCGGAGAAGAAAAAACCTTGCAGATGCCTGCTATCAGCCTAGGAAAAGGGATTTACAGGGCAAAGTTCAGCCTGGACTTTGACAACAAATTCGCAGAGCCAGATGAGATGAATAACATTTATGAGACAAAGTTCATAGTTAATTAATAGCTAGTAGAATAGTTTAGCACTATCGAGCAAAGCGAAGATAGTGCAACATGTCAACTGGGTTACAGTTGAATGGGTAATATTATTGAAACAAGGTTTACAGTTAATTAATTTTTTAGTTATTTTTGTTTATTGTATTTCTGTTAATCTTACGCCAAGAAACTTTTCAAACTTCCTTGCCAGTGCCAAATCCAGCCGTTTTCCCTGCTCTGCTGCATGAATTACAGCGATTTTCTCATTCATTTTGCTTGCCAGCTCTCCCTGCTTCATGCCTGTTTTTTGCCTTGCAAGGGAAATAATTTTTCCGAAATCTGCAACAACAAGCTCTTCACTGCTAGGTGTTTTCTTTTCTATTTCAATCTGCGGAATCATCTGTGCAATCATTGAAATTTTTGATTTTTTCTCTAGCGGTGCTTCCAGAATTTTCCCTGCAGATGAACAGCTCTGGCAGACCTGCAGGATAACGCGGTCTATGCTAGCCTTAATAGTTGCAGGAGCTGAACCACATATTTCACAATCTTTCATAGATTAGAGTTATAAACGTAAAAATATAAACCTTGCCTATTGGCTGTCAATGCGGGTCAGAGCCGGCCAGCAATCAGGAAATGGGAAAAAAATCCAGATTTTGCGTAAGATGCGGAAAAGAGAACTCCGCGCTAGTTGAAGGCACATGCATTGATTGCAAGTCTCAGGACATTGAAGTAAAAGTTCCGAAGAGCATGGTTTTGAATAAATGCAGGTATTGCGGCGCAGTCAACTTTGAAGGCCTGTGGATAAAAGCAGAACAGCCCGATGAATTCTACTTTGAAAATATGCTGATAAAGAAAGTAAAACTGCCTGAAAATGCAGAGTTGCAGGACATCAAAATTGACAAGCTGATGAATGGATTCGGAAGTATTACTGTTAATTATACATTATCAGACCACTTATTCAGCAGAGATTTTGATATTACTTACGATATCAGAAAAATACCCTGCGATTTCTGTTCTATGAAAAAAAGACAGCATTACGAGGCTGTGGTTCAGGTAAGGACGCCGGATATGGCTGAGCGGGCGAAAATTCTGGCACTTGTTGAGCCTTACAAAGCGCACCTTCTGAAAATTGACGAGACGCCTACCGGGCCAGACATCTTTTTCTTTTCAAAAGAGGCGGCGCGGCATCTGGCTGCAGAGCTGAGAGCAAAATTCAAGCTGAAAACAAAAGAAACTGGCCAGGCATACAGCTGGGATAGCCTTAAAAATCGTCCAAAATACAAGTTAACAATAGCTATGAGGAAAAGAGAGGATGAATGATTTCAAGCGAAGGGTAAATCCTGAAACACCACAGCAGGAAATACAAAGAGTTCGGCTGCCCCGCGGAAAAGAAGTTCTTGGAATAGTTGAAACAAGGCTGGGTTTTGGAAAATCAAGAATTAAATGCGCAGATGGCAAGACAAGAATCTGCAGGGTTCCCGGCGCATTAAAAAGGGCTTTGTGGGTAAGGCCAGACAATATTGTTTTAGTTAAGCCGTGGGAATTTGAAGGCGATGCAAAAGGAGATATAATTTACAAATATACAGATAACCAAGCCCGCTGGCTCAAGGAAAAAGGGCATCTGAAGGCCTTGTTTGAGCAGAAAGAGTTCTAACAATTATGTTTTTAAATGCAAATCCAATGTTCCGTGCATGGGATTAGGAAATCCAGACTTAGAAAGGCGAATTAAGGCAGGCGAAACGCTGTCGCGAGAGGAAGCGCTAGAGATTTGGGATGATGTGCGGTGCGGAATTAGAAAACAGTTTCCGCATAATTCGCATAATAGCACTAGTTTCTTAGCAGACCCCAAACACAGAGAATATATTGGCGAAGCTTTTGTCCTCGGATTTAGATTTAACGAACTAATAGCTGAGTTCAATAATTGGCAGTGTCCGCGCCAAACTGATTTCGCAGACGCAAAATTAGATGGGATGCTAAACATATATTACGAAAGTTCGCCATATGCGTTGTTTGTTTACATCGGGATGATAAATCCGAAAAATCCAAATTATGATGCTGTATTTGACAAAACACCATGGCTTGCGGTAGAAAAATTGCCAAATAGTTATTGGGATAATGAGGAAAACCGAATAAACGCCACAAAATGGTTGGTTAAAACTCTCAGGCACATGGGTAAAAAAGTTGAAGACATAGTGTCTAATGACTTTAAATTAAATTTTCTTCATGAACTGGTGGATCGTAGTGGTTCGGCATATGCTGCATTAGTCGAAGCAGGCTACGACGTGGACCCAACACAGATGCATCAAGTGCCGAAGGCATATTGGGGCAAGCAAAACCGAATTAAATTTACAACTGCCCGTGCAAAAGAAATTGGAAGATTGCCTGGCAGAGCTGACTTGCCAGAATGGATGCTTGCAAAGGCCGGCGGCGTAAATGCAGCGTTAAAAGAGGCAGGCTTATTAATATCGGAAGCAAAAAGTGAATAAAATGCAATTCGAAGAAGAAATCCTGATTCCGAAGGCAAGGGTCAAAGTCGTCCTATCTATGAATACCTTGCTTGAAAAGGAAAACGCTAAAATCGAGGCTGTTGGAAACCTAATTAAAATAGTGTCAGATGACGCTTTGATTTTGGCAATTGCTAAAAATATAGTTGAAGCAGTCGGACGCGGGTTTGAGCCCGGCGTTGCAAAGCTTTTGTTCAAGGACGACTTTGCCTTCGAGCAGCTGTCCATCGCAGATTACGGCTACAAAAAGCCAAACCATCTGAAAAGAATCAAGGGCGTTGTTATCGGAGAAAATGGCAAGGCAAAAAACATCATAGAAAAGCGTACTGGCACGCGATTAGCAATATATGGCAAGACTGTTTCAATCATAGGAAAGCATGATGCAGTCCAGAAAGCAAGGCATGCTGTCGAGATGCTTTTAACGGGAAGAAGGCATGCCACTGCTTACCGGTTTTTGGAGAAGGTTAAAGAGTTTAAGGGCGCGGAATAAATGCACAGTGGCGACGTATGCCGATTTTTAAAATGAAAGGTTTATAAAAGGCCATATTATTTGTGATTAAAATGGAAAAATCTGATTACGCAGGATCCGGCGGTTTAGCCGCAGTGGTTAGCAGCATTTCACTTGGCGTGGCTGGGTTGCGGCAATTATTAGACCACGAATTAGCCAGAAATGCCGTAAGAGAGGTATATTTATCAAGAGCGCCAGAGGTAAATTTAACTACAATTCGAGAGGCAAACGAGTTGGCAGATTTAGTTCCGGGTAGTTATGCGCTAGGATTTTTTATTGCTGCTTCGGTTTTAGGCGTGATTGGCTACGTATTGCTGAGATATGCGGTTAACTCTATATGCAGTACGCCATCTGCAATTTCACAACCTCCTAGCGGGGTTGCAAAGGGGCCAGATGACACAAACGATGCGCATTTAAGGCCTCTCGGACGATAAGAGCCATAATTGCCAGCAGTCAAAGCAGCGGCGGGTTCGTTGGATAGTATTTTATAAGTTGTTTTTGCTAACATAGTCGCAGCATACCGATTTCCAAGCGAAAGGGTTTTAAATACGAACTATAAAGTCATATTCCAATGGTTGATAAGCCGATTGTTAAAAATGGCGAAAATGGCGACCTCAGAGCCATCTCTCCTGCTGAATTTTTCGAAAAAAACCGGCATTTGCTCGGTTTCGACAATCCGATAAAAGCCCTCTTAACAAGTGTAAAAGAAGCTGTTGATAATTCTCTAGATGCCTGCGAGGGCCACAAGATACTGCCAGATGTGTATATTCAGATACAAAAAATCAACGAAACAAGATATAAGATGATTGTTGAAGATAACGGGCCGGGAATCTCAAAAGAACACGTCTCAAAAGCCTTCGGCAAGTTGTTGTATGGTTCAAAATTCCAGACATTCGGAGGCAAGCAGGGCAGGGGACAGCAGGGCATCGGTATTTCCGCTTCCATAATGTATGGCCAGCTTACAACTGGCAGGCCTGCCAGAATAATTTCCAAGACAAAAGGCATGAAACAGGCCTTGGTTTTAGAATTAAAAATTGATATCAAAACAAATGAGCCCCAGATTGTTTCAGAAACTTATATTGACTGGAAAAATGAGCACGGAACGAGGGTTGAAATCGAATTAGAAGCAAAATATATGGAAAAAAAAGCGTCTGTTGTTGAATATGTCAAGCAGACAGCTGTTGTTAATCCTCACGCAAAAATCATTTTTGTAGATCCAGAAGGGCAGAAGACTATTTTCGAAAGGGTTGTCGACAAGCTTCCGAAAGAGCCGGAATTTATCAAGCCTCATCCGTACGGCGTCGAGCTCGGAGTCCTGCTGAGAATGCTGAAGGAAACTTCAACAAGAGCATTAAATTCATTCCTGACGACAGAATTTGACAAAGTAGGCGCAACCTCTGCTGAGGAAATTTTGAAAACCTGCGGGCTTGACCCAAAGATAATGCCAAAACTGCTTTCAGTAGAGCAGGCAGACAAATTAATCAAGGCAATGCACGGGTGCAAGATAATGTCGCCGACAACAACCTGCCTGTCGCCAATAGAAGATGCAAACCTGAAAAAAGCACTGGAAGCAGAATATGATTTGGAATTTGCATTTGCAGTCACAAGACCGCCATCGGTTTACAGGGGAAATCCATTTTTGATAGAAGTTGCAATCGGTTACGGCGGAGAATTGACTGCAGACCAGCCAGTTAGATTAATAAGGTTTGCAAACCGCGTTCCGCTTTTATATCAGCAGGGCGCATGCGCTCTGACAAAAGCAATAACTTCTGTTGATTGGAAAAATTATGGCCTGCAGCAATCTGGCCAGAATGTGCCAAACGGGCCAGCCATCATTCTCGTGCACATGGCGTCAGTCTGGGCACCATTTACTTCAGAATCTAAAGAAGCAGTTGCACATTATCCCGAAATTATTAAAGAGGCAAAGCTTGCACTGCAAGAGGCAGGCAGGCAACTGCAACTGTACGTCGGCAAGAAACAGAAGAAACAGCTTGCGGTAAGAAAGGCAGATATGTTCAGGCTCTACAGCATCGAACTGTCTGAGGCGCTGTCTGCCCTGACTGGAAAGGCCAAAGAGCCAATCCATAAGCAATTAAACAAGCTCACTGAAGAAATGCTCAAGCTCGGCGCAATCGAAGAAGAGGAAGNNGCAGAAGAAAAAGCAAAGCCAAAGAGAAAGTTAGGAGCTTTCAAAGGAGTAGAGGAAGAATAAAATGGGCGCAGTTATAGGAAAATCAAAACAGGAAGTCCTCAAGGCATTGGAAGAAGAGGCAAAGCAAGTTGTTGAAGCGATTGAGAAGATGAAGAACCCTGCTGTGAAGATTCCGCTCAGGGCGCTGACTAATGTTTATTTTGATGCAAAGCAACGAATGATCAAGCTCGGAGACAAAACAGGCACGAGAACTTTCTACAACGTGAACCAAGCAAAAAAATTCATGCAGACAATGCTTGTTGCGGCGCAAATTAAGAGTTTGATTTTGCAGAACTCGCCGACGCTTGACACGAGACAGCTATTCTATCTTTTGAGAGGCACGATGCCAAACTCAGAGGAAGACAAGTTTGACGATCAGGACGAGTCAGATGCGATAATTGAGGATGTTGAAGTTATAATTGACGCCCTGCGCGAGGAACTTGGTTTAATAGCTGTTCCTAAAGGTGTGATTGCAGGCCCGCTGACTGTTGAAGACACACCTACAGGTGACATAATTGATTACACAAAGATGGGTGCGGCTGGCGGTGCAATTCCCGCATCTGTTGAGCCGGAGAATTTCAGGTTCAAGAAATGCACTGCTGATTATATTTTGGTTGTAGAAAAATACGCAGTTTGGAACTTACTGAACCAACAGAGATATTGGGAGAAAAATAATTGCATCCTAATGACAGGCAAGGGCCAGCCTGCACGTGCTGAACGAAGACTCTTGGCAAGGTTTGAGCGCGAGCTGAAGATTCCAATCTATGTTTTCTGCGACATGGATGTGTACGGGTATTATATTTATTCGGTGTATAAACAGGGCTCGATTAATCTAGCGTTCTTCTCAGAAAAAGCAGCAGCGCCATCCGCGAAATACATTGGCTTCAATGTGGATGATTACAAGGAGTTCAAGCTGCCAAAGACCGCACTCATCAAGATGAACGATGATGATTTGAAGCGCATAAAGGAAGTCAAGGCATACGACTGGTTCAAAAGCAAAGAGTGGCAGGCTGAGCTGGACAAGCTGGCCGCATTTGGCTATACGATTGAGTCAGACGCCCTCGTAGCAAAGTCAATTGATTTCACGTCTAAGACATACCTGCCAGAGAAGATTAAGAAGAAGGAATGGCTGGATTAATTCTACAATACCTTTATAAATAATTTTAGAAGCTTTTATTTGTGCCCGGGTAGCTCAACGGTCCGCTGGCTGGCTTTGTAAAACCAAGGTAATTTTAAGCCCGACAGCGCGAGAAGGAGCGTCCGACTGTTACGGCAGCTTTTCTTTCTTTTAAAAAGAAAGAAACGCTCCCGGGAATCTAAAGAAAGAAAACGTGCGGCGTAAAGCCGCGCTAACTTTGGATTTCCAGATGTAGAAATCGGACGGTTGAAGGTTCGAATCCTTCCTCGGGCGCGTATAATGGGCTGGTAGCTTAGTCCGGTGGAGCGGTCGTCTTATATGGCACTTGCCGTCAGGCAAGAAACTAAGTCCACGACAGGTCGGAGGTTCAAAGCAGGCGAAGCATGCTTTACCGACAAAACCGAAAGGTTTTGCGGAACCACGAAACTATGGTTTCGTTGGTAAGCTAACGCTTCGTTTGGTGCAAATCCTCCCCGGCCCATACTATAATCTTTTTAAACCAATAACAAACAATTACTTTGTGCTCCCGTCGTCTAGAGGCAGCCTTTCTTTCTTTGCGGAAAGAAAGGCTCCCTGGCATCCAAAGAAAGACGCGGTGGTGTCAATGACACCACAGTCTCTCTATTGCCAGACCAGACAACCCGGTCAAGGATGATGGCCTTTCGAGCCGTCGGCAGGGGTTCAAATCCCCTCGGGAGCACTACTTACTATGTTACAGCAAGCCGCAGATTTCCTAAAGCAATGCAATCCTGAAGAAACAGCCGTAGTTTATCATAAGGGATGCGGGGATGGCATATGTGCCGCAGCCATACTTGGCAAGTTCTTCCAGAAAACAAGGCAGGCAATACCAAGGAAATTCCTGTCTTTGGGCTACGACGCGCATATGGAGGATTTCGCCAAAAAACTTCTTTTATTAAATGTCAAAAACTTGGTTTTTGCAGACCTGTCCATAGATAAATACTCTGAATTATTGGAAAAATTAGCAAAAAAATTCAGAATTTTGATACTAGATCATCACACTGTAATAAATAATATGAATGGGAAAAATATTCTGCATGTCCACGCGCAGTTTTTCTCAAAAATTCCAGGAGCAAGATACTGCGGGGCAAAACTAGCATACGATGTCTGCAGCAGAATTATTGATATGAGTGATGCGCGCTGGCTTGCCATAGCAGGAATGGTCAGCGATGTCTGCGGAGAGACATGGAGAGAATTTTTCGACGAAACTTACAAACAGTTTCCATATTTGAAGGGTGGAGATGATATTTACGGCTTTCACAGCACAGCAGGCCAGCTCGTTTCTCTTCTTAACGCAAGCAAAGTCGGCGTCGCAAAAGAAATCAGAACAATAAAACTCTGCATAAATACTGAGAATCCGAAAGATATTTTAGAATTAAAATCCGAAATTGCAAAAGAATTAAACTACTGGCGCAGCAAGATGGACAAGGAAATAGAAAACTATGCGCAGAATTGGAAAAACCTATCAGAAATATTTCCAAAAACAAATTTAGTTATGCTGGAGATAAAAACAAAACTGCCGATTGCCAGCGCAGTTTCAACGGGGCTGAGCCTCGGCAATCCAGAATATATTTTTTGCATTTACAAAAAGAAACCCCTGCAAGTAATATTCAGCCTGCGCTCGCAGAACGACAGGATAAACTGCCATGAGCTGGCCATAGAAGCCACAAAGAACTTTGAGGATGGGACTGGCGGTGGACATCCAAGAGCAGCAGGCGCAAGGATTTTGAAAAAAGATTTTGAATTATTCAAGGAACAATTGCCGCGGCTAGTTGAGAGGATGGCAAAATGAGAACATTTATTTTATTTTCGCGGGCAACAACAGACGCAAACTTTGATATAGATAACTTGTACGAAACAGGCAGGCTGGATTTGGTTGCACGCTGTTGCCTGAATGTGTTGTGGATTTCAGAGCACATAAGAGATAATACTCAGTTTATTGTTTCACTGAATGGCGGGCCGAAACCGCCTGTTGCAATTAGATTCGATGGCTCGAAGCTTGGGGATATTTTTCCTTCAGAGAAAGGCATTGCGTTTGTAATTAAAAAAGCCCTGAAGGCTGTGCGGGATGAGAGTTGGATTTCATGCCATCAAGGCGTTTCTGTTTCGCGAAAAAGTTTTCAAGAATTGATAAAAGAGGCAAGCAATATTTACGTTTTAGACTCCAAGGGCGAGAACATTTCCAAATTAAATATAAAAGACGGGACTTTTGTCCTTGGCGATCAAGTTGGAATAAATGCAAAAGAGCTTGCCTTTGCCCTAAGAAAAGGTAAGAAGCTGTCCTTAGGGCCGAAGAACTATTTGGCCAGCTTTGCAGTGGCTGTTGTGAATTGGGTGCTGGATCAAAAATGAACGAAGCAATCATCCCGCGTTTATTCCGCGAGCGATATAATAAGCTCGCTCCAAGCCCGAAATTATTTTCAAAAATAATCCAAGAGCCGCTGAAGCCTTGCATTAGAATTAATACAAATAAAATCCCTCGCGATGAAATTTTATCAAGATTAACTAAGCAAGGATGGAAATTAAAACAANNGGATTAATTGTCGCGAATGATAATGATTTTATGCGATTGAAGCCGCTGAAATATAATATTGAGAAGTGCGGCTGCCTGAATGTTGCGATTACAAATATTGATGGCAGAGTTATAAAAGGAAAGTTTGACAAGATTTTATTAGATGCGCCTTGCAGTTCCGAAGGGCAAATCCGAAAAGACTGGAAGGTTTTGTCCAGGTGGTCTGAAGACTACATAAAAACTTTTTCAAACCTGCAAAAGCAATTTATTAAGCATGCCTTTGAAATCCTGAAGCCAAACGGAATTTTAGTTTATTCCACTTGCACTTTTGCGCCGGAAGAAAATGAGGAAGTTGTTAATTACTTATTAGAAAATTTTGAAAACGCAAAGTTAGAGAAGATAGAATTGAAAGATTTTAAATTTTCAGAAGGGATAATCGAGTGGCAAGGTAAAAAATTTAAATCCGAAATTAAAAAATGCGTGCGAGTCTGGCCGCACCAGAACGACACGGGAGGGTTTTTCGTTGCGAAAATAACTAAATTATGAAAATAGAAATGCTAAAACCAGAGCAGCGCGAAAGGATTCTATCCGAATTAATCGAAAGATTTGGATTTGACAAAAAAATATTTGATTCATTTGAATTTTACAGGACAAAAGATAATATTTATGCTTGCTCAAGGGGCGCGATTGAAACTGCAAAGGCAATTGCAGGCGTGCAAGACTTAGGCTTCGCCTTTGCGCGGTTTGGTGTTAATCTGAAAATCACAACAAACATTGTGCAGATGATTGGAAAGTTTGCAGCAAAAAACTTTGTTTCGGTTTCAGAAAGAGAGGCAAAGCGATTTATTGCGGGCGAAGATATTAATTTAGAAAAAGAACAAAGCACAGCGACAAACGGCTTTGTCATCGCCCGCGTTGGCAATGACAATCTCGGCGTTGGCTTCCTCCGTGGATTAATTTTGAAGAACCTGCTGCCTGGGGCGAAACAGCTCCCCACAGTATAGTTTTAACTTCACAAGTAACCAAAAGGTTTTTAAGTTAGTTTAACTAACTTTGAATTAGGTGAAATAATATGGTAGTTGCGATGAACCTACACGTTTCTGAATATGCGAGCCGCGTGCTTGGCGTTGTAAAAGAAAAATTTGGCTTAAAAGACAAATCCGAAGCAATGGATAAGTTTGCAGAAATGTTCGGGGACGAATTCATAGATAAGGAAGCAAAAGATGAGTATATAAAAAAGATAATCGAGATAGAAAAAAGGCATATTGCAAAATATAACCAGAAGAAAATGACGCTGGCAGAGTTTGACAGGCTCTGCGGAATTTCAAATGTTTGATTTTGACATAAGCGATGAGCTTAAGTTGATTATAAGAAAACTCCTGACAAAAGATAGGAAAAAAGTTGAGATAATAAACAAAAAAATAAAAGAAATCGTGAATTGCGACGCAGCCGCAGTCGAGCATTATAAAAATCTGAAATACGGCATGTCAGATTACAAACGGGTTCATATCGACAAGTCATTTGTCCTCACNNTCATGGAAACAGCAACAATGCCACCCACGCCTACATTGGCAGATTTTCCCGAGATTCGTAGACTATTTAATTTCCGAGCAATAAAATATTTAAGCTATGCGACCGCTGGTTGTCTTGCTATTAGTCAAGCTTTATCAATTTATAATACTGGTAGCTTGTACGTGCCTGGATTAACACCATTAATCCTGCTGCCACTAATTAACCTGCCTCGCGTAACTGAATCGTTGCTTAAAAAAGCACTTTCGAAATTATCAATGCAAACCCTGGTGACAGAGCGGACCCTTTGGCATGGCGATATTTTTGCAGCTCGTGTAGCAAGCCCATTGCCCAGCCAGATGGCTTCTGAAAGGATTGCACAGTACTTAGCAGAGTATAAACTTCCAATTTATGGCGATACAGGGCATCTTTTTAGTTATGGCAACGGTGTTGTANNAAGGATTCAAGAGAGTAGCCAGTTAGGCGTGACAGTTACCTTGTTAGAGTTAAGTCGTCATAACAGTGGTGGGCGGGCAAAAGACTTAGTCGCCAGATTAACCGCATAGCATTTAATTTTTAAACTTCAGTTTTGAATGGTATTTATGGATACAAAGCTGGAGGTGATAAAATTATTATCAAAAGCATCTGGACTGAAAGAATCAGAAGTCTTAGAAATCTTGGAAGTCCCGCCAAGCCCCGAGCAGGGGGACTACGCGCTGCCGTGCTTCAAGCTGGCTGCAAAATTGAAAAAAAATCCCCAGCAGATTGCAAATGAATTGAAAAATAAAATTTCAATTCCGAAAAATTCTAGCATAAACGAAATCAAAAACATCGGCCCTTATGTTAATTTCTTTCTTGATTCAGCGAAGATGGCAGAATCTGCTATTTCAAAAATCATGAAGGAAAAAGAAGGTTTCGGAAAATCCGGAATTGGAAAAGGCGAACAAGTCGTAATCGATGTCATTGGTCTGAACCCGAACAAGGCAGGCCACATAGGGCATATAAAGACTGGCAGTGTTGGCAATTCAATCGCAAGGATTTACAGTTTTCTCGGGTTCAAGACAAATACGCAGTCCTTCATAAATGACCAGGGCTTTCCTACGGCCTTAACTTTTTACGCTTACAAATACATGAAAGGCCAATTGCCAAAAAGAATAGGCTCCTTTGCAAAAGAAGACCACTGGCAGGGCGAGATTTATATTATGATGAAAAATCTCGCTGAAAAAGATGAAGAATTAAAGAAAAAAGTTGAAAAACTGCAGTTCGACTTGGAGCACAGCAAGGATTTGAAATTATTAAAAGAGCAAAGAGAGTTCATTGAGAAGTGCAAGTCAGCGCAGGCCCAGACATGGGCAAGATTCGGTGCAGATTTCGACCTCGGAGTCCATGAATCTGACATAACAAATTCAGGAATTCTCGAGGAAACTTTTGAATTATTAAAAGAAAAAGGAGCGGTTTTCACTTCAAATGCGCCGGAATCAAAGGGATGCCTACTTCTGAGGCTTTCGAAGTTTGATGAGTTTAAAGGAATGCTATCACCTGACAAAATTTTAGTCCGTTCAGATGGGCGCGCGACTTACACAGGAAAAGATGTTGGCCTGCAGTTCTGGCGTTTCGGGCTAGTGCCGGATAAAATGCTGTATGCTATTTCATCAAAAACAAAAACACACACAGAGTGGGCAACAAATAATCTCTCTGGAAAAAAAGTAAAAAACGATTTCAGCAAAAATACAAAGTGCATTCATGTCGTTGGCGCCGAGCAGAAATATGTTATATCAGTTGATTATTATGCCCTGAAAGCAGCAGGCTTCGAGAAGGAATTCAAAAATAGTTATCATGTTGCAACAGGATTGGTCGGCTTCGGAGAGAGCGCAAAAATATCCAGCAGGGAAGGAACAGAACTGACAGCGGATGGGGTTTTAGATAAAGCAAAGGCGCTGGCACTTGAAGAAGTCATAAAAAGAAATCCCTTGCTGGCTAGAAAAGAAGCCGAAGAGCTGGCAGAAAAAATCGGAGTCAGCGCAGTCAGGTATTACTTATTGAAAACAGAGCCGACAAAATTCGTGAGCTTTTCTTTTGAAGATGCGCTGAGTTTCGATGGAAACACAGGGCCTTACCTGCAGTATGCTTTGGTGCGGGCGAAGAAGATTTTAAACAAAGGCAAGCCAAAAGGGAAAGCTGATTTTGGATTGCTGAAATCGCCGGAGGAGGTTATGCTTGTGAAGAAGCTGTCCGAATTCCCGGCTGTCGTTGAGAAGGCAGGCATGCAATACGCTCCGAGCATGGTGGCAGGCTACGCTTTCGAGCTGGCAAATTCCTTTAGTTCTTTTTACGAAAAATGCCCTGTCCTAAATGCTGAAGCTGATTTGAAGACTGCAAGATTAAAGCTTGTGCAGGCATTCGCGCAGGTTTTGAAGAACGCGCTGTATTTGCTGGGGATTGAAGAAGTCGAGGTTATGTAATTGAAAGCTTTTTAAACCAAAGTTTTTAATCAAAATCATGAAACGCGGTTCTCGAGCGTGGATAAAGCAAAATTGCTATTTTGCTAATCCCTGCTCTCGAGGTGAAGTATGAAAAGAGGCTCTCGAGCATGGAAGAAAAAGAACAAGTCCGGCTATCGCGGACGTTGGAAATGGTATAGAAAGCGCCTTAAGAAGCGAAAGCGCTTGCGAAGACTGCAAAGAGTAGGCAAGTAATTAGTATTCTTTCTTACATAAATATTTATAATTCTTTTTTATTTAGCCATAGCCATGGAACTGAAAAATACACTAAACCAAATCAAAACAAATGGCAAGCACACCAAGAAAGGCTGGATTACAGGCGCGCCAGGGGTAGGCAAGACTGCCCTGCTCCATGGCCTTGTTGGGGAGCTAAAATGGTGCGACAAAACAGTAGAATGGATTGATGAAGTCATACGGGACTGCCCGTATTCTATTGACAAGGATGCCGGCTTCAAAACAGAGATGTGGGTTGTTGAACATCAGCACCTGAAGGAGCTTGAGAAGCTGAAACTCGCGCCGAATTTCCTTTTCTGCGACAGAAGCATGCTGGACCTCGCGGTTTACGGCACAATGCTTTTGGAGGCAGGCAAGCTATCAGAAAAGGAATATCAAATCCTGTTGAGAGCAGTAACAGATTGGATGCATACGTATGATTTCGGCATACTCGTAAGCCCCTCTGGCAAAGAGGTAACTGCTGATGGTTTTAGGGCGACAGACAAAAAATACCAAACCGATATGCACAATTACTTCATTAAAGTTTTTGATGCAATTGGCGCAGATTATGTTGTTGTTGATGGAAGCCATTCAGAACGGATAAGCAAAGTCAAAGATTACTTCGGAAAGAAAGGGTTTTTGTAAAGATTTAATAATATCGCTCCGCAGTTATAATTATGAATAAAAAGCAAAAACAAATAATATTTTTTCTAACATGGCTTGTAATTTGGGCCATGGCTACGATGTACGAGCCATTTCAAGAAACTTTGCAAATTGTTTTTGCAATTAGTATTGTTTTTCTAATAATTGGTTTGGTTTTAAAGAAGAGATTAGGTTTATAAAATAGATTTCTTTTATTTATTTATGCAGGCAACGCGAAACTCAAAGTTTCGCGAATCTGCTTGCTTCGTAAGCAGGGATACCCAAGCGGTCAAACGATGGCTGGCGCGAATAAGAAAAGTTACTCTGCGCGCCGGACATTGGTTCAAAGGGGGTAGCCTCAAGAGCTACTGGCTTAGTGCCTTCGAAGGTTCGAATCCTTCTCCCTGCACCTAATTTCAAAACCTTTATAATATCTTTAATATAGAATTTAATAATGGCCGCGAACTTGAAAGTAACTAATTTCCCAAAGCAGATTGCTTTCTTAATACTTTTAATAGTTGGAGTGCTATTAGTTGGTATTTTGGGTTTTTCTTATTCAGAGAATGTTGGAGTTACCGGCGCTTTTGGAATGACTGTTGACAGCATCGCTTTTAAGCACACTGGGAGCAACATGTTAAGTGAATCCCTCAGCACTTTTCTCGGCGCTATTGGCGTCATCATAATCTGGTTTGCCATCTGGTCTGCCTTTGGAATGGCAGTCGAAGGCAAATTTTCAGAATATTTTTCGGAGGTAAGAATGAAAAACGAAATAAGTTCAATGAAAAACCATTTTATTATCTGCGGGGCAGGCAGAGTAGGAAAGCATGTAGGTCTGAGATTAAGGCAGCGCGGCGAAGCAGTCCTTTTTTTGGAAAAAGATAAGGACAATGTTGCTAAACTGCAGGCAGAGGGCTTTACAGTTATGGATGTAAGCACAATAGAAGAACACACTTTGCGCCAGGCGCAGATTCAGCATGCAAAAGGAATAATTGCCTGCTTGGGCGATGATTCTAAAAACCTGCTTTTAGTCCTGACTGCCAAAGAATTGGCACCGCACATATCTGTTGCCGCAAGAGTAAGCGACATGAAAATAGTGCAGAAATTCAAGCGCGCAGGAGCAACGCACATAATCATGCCAGAAGCAACAGGCGGCGTAAGGCTTGCAGATTCATTGTTGGGTAACCATAGTCATGATGTAATGCGCAGTGATTAATTCAATTTAATCCGCGCGTAAAATAATGCCAAAGCTATGCTGTCAGCAATAGAAATTGTTTTTAATTCACTATTTTATGCTGTCTTATGAATAATATTGATAAAGTATATGAGCTTTTAAGGCAAAATGGGCCAATGCTTCCAGTTGAAGTAGCATCTAAGCTTGGAGTTGACTCTTTCTTGGCTAGCGCATATCTTTCGCAATTAACTGATATGGGCAAGATAAAGCCGACAAAGGAAAGAGTTGGAAGCACTTTTGTTTATTTCATACAGGGGCAGGACATTGCTGCCAGCAACAAAGTATCGATATTATTGAGGCCTACGCAGAAAACAGCAAGGATGTTTGCAAGCTCGGTGCCTGCAGGCGCGGAAGTTGAGCAGAAAAGGCAAGCCTTCGCAGAAAGACTGCAGGAAATCGAGAAGAAGGAAACTGAGCAGAAGGCAATTAAGCAGGAGCAGGCTAGGGTTGAAGCCCCGAAACCGCAGAGGTCTATTTCAGAACAGATTAAGCAGGACTTTCTTGACAGGTTTAGGCCAGCTATCATGGAAACATTACAGAAGCGGGAGGCTCCGAAAGTACCTGTTCTGCCTGCGAAAACCGAGCCTGCACCTGCTGTTGATGATAAAAAGCTGGCACAGCAGATGATGGCGGAGATTCAGCAGAGGACTGCACCGAAAAAGATACTTCCGGAAGGAAAATTAGTTGAAAAAGCAGTTGCATTTTTGGCAGAATCAAAGGGAGATATTATTTCAAAAGACCTGAAAAAGAAAGGAAAAGAAGCAGACATAGTTGCGCTTATTCCGTCGCAGATTGGAAACCTGAAATACTTGATTTTAGTGCGCGATAAGAAAACAATCACAGATGCTGATTTAAGCATGGCATACGCAGAAGCTGCGAATAAGAAACTGCCAGCCCTTTTTATGACGCATGGCAAGCTGACAAAAGGTGCAGAAGCTTATTTGCAGACAATTTCCGGGCTTGTAAAAGTGAAGAATTTGAATTGATAAGTAACCCTTTTAAACTCAGGCTTTACTGCATTACCATAGCGGGGTAGAGTAGCTTGGAGTGCTCGTCGGACAGTGCAAAAGATTTATTTTGTGCTGGGCAAAGCTCATAACCCGAAGATCGTTGGTTCAAAGCGAATCACGCGACGCGTGGTTTGGGGAAACTCCAACTCCCGCTATACTTAACACAAGTTTTAGGAAACATATGAAAATCTGCGGAATTGATGAAGCGAGGCGCGGGCCAGTGATAGGACCGATGGTAATATCAGGCGTACTTATCGATGATGATAAATCTATCGAGCTTAAGAAAATCGGCGTGAAAGATTCAAAATTATTAACTTCTAATCAGCGCGAAGCATTGTTTCCAAAAATTAAAAAATTAGTTGATGGTTACAAGGTAATTATAATTTCTGCGCAGGAAATGGATTCGCGCGCATCAGTGGGCCTAAACATCAATCAGCTTGAAGCCCTGAAGGCTGCAGAAATAATAAAAGATTTGAAGCCAGATGTCGCTTATGTTGATTCGCCCACATCTCCGCGAGCCAGCAAGTTTGCAGAGATGATTCGCGCAAATCTGCCGAAGGAATTCCATGTTGATATTATTGCAGAACACAAAGCAGATGTTAATCATGTTGAAGTCGGAGCCGCGTCTATTTTGTCAAAAGTTACAGGCGATGAAGAAGTTGAAAAAATAAGAAAGGAAATCGGGCTTGACTTTGGCTCTGGCTATCCTGCAGATCCCATAACCATGGGTTTTGTCAAGGAGCACTGGGAGAACAAGCTGGCAAAATATATCCGCCATTCGTGGGGCACAATCAAAGAGCTGGAAAAGCTGAAAGGGCAGAAGAAACTCGAAGGTTTTGATTAATTATTTGGAAAATCATTTAGGCATATTCGCATATTTCATAATCGCTACAGCTTCTTCCAGATTTTTGGCAACTTGCACATATAATCGAAAAATTCCTTTTGTTGGCGGCGTTTCGGAAATTATCCTTTTTCCGAGGCCGTGTGCAAAACCCAGCTCAAAGGCAGCGGAATTGCCAATGTAGCCGTCAGGATTTGAAACCCAGACAAAGTGCGCGCCTTTTATTTGTTCGCAATGCCGGCTCTCAATTTGCCATCTCAAATCATTCTGAAAGCCAAGCCTAAGAATGTCTTTGGGCAGTATTCTTCCATAGGCGTATGCTATGCCAATTTCAAAAGAGGTGCGCGGTGTCCTTGAGCCAATTAGGTAGTGCAAAATGCTTTGCTCATAACGAAAATCTTTTGCATGCGGTTTTTTACTTTTTTTGTACTCGCTGTCGCCTTCCAGAATGGCAAACTCATGATTGTTGTCTTCCAATTCGTCAATAATTTGCGGTTTTGTTGGTGATAAAACTTGAACTTCAAGTTCGCGAAATTTTGACATTGCGCGCTGCACATCTTTTAGGTGGCGCCTGAAAGAGCCGCAAACAACGGTTCGCAGGCCCTGCCCGTGCTGCTCGTCAAAAAGCGCATAAACTTCTTTTTGCTTGTGCTCTGGAATCAATAACTGTTGCAAACCCACATCATCAGGAATTGGCGGTGAAATTGAAACGCTATGCCCTTTTGCCCTTACAATGCCTGCAAGCCCGCAGAACCGCGCATACTCCGGGCTTTCGGGGTCAACAATCATAGTCAGGGATAATTTCCGCCTAAGAGCAGCCTCTGCTTTGTCTAACTGCTTAACCGCATCTTCTTCGCGTGTAATTGTGTATTGAAACGCAGGCATGGCGTCTTCGTTTGTGTTATTGTTTTAAACCTTGCGTCCATACGAAGGCATCGCTTTCGATAGTTTTATTAAATGTGCTCTGGCTATTTTTATATGGCATTAGACCTTCACAAACGCATTTACTCAAAAGAAGTGCAGTCCTCCAAAGCAGGCTCGCAGGTAATTGTGGCTGGCTGGGCAGCAGATGCCAAGAGTTTGGGCAAGATTGCGTTTATCAAGCTCAGAGACAGGGCAGGAATAATCCAGCTCGTTTCGTCAGATAAAAAAATAATCGAGCAGGCATCCAAAATAACAAACGAGTCAGTTATTGCTGTCGAAGGCAAAGTTCAGGCTTCAAAAGCAAAGGCAGGCGGCAATGAGATTGAAATATCAAAGATTGAAGTTTTATCGCTATCGGACCCAAAACTGCCTATTGATATGTCTGGAAAAATAGAAACGGATTTGAGCAAGAGATTGGACTGGAGATTCTTGGATTTGAGGAGTCAGAAGCACAAATTAATTTTTGAAATAGAAACAGAAGTTTTGGCAGCTATGCGCGAGTTCTGCTTAAAAGAAGGATTTTTTGAAATCTGTTCGCCAAAATTCCAAGGCACAGCCGCAGAGTCGGGGGCAGAAACTTTCTGGATAGATTATTTCGGTAAGAAGGCAACGCTTGCGCAAAGCCCACAGTTCTATAAGCAGCTAGGTGTAATTGCCGGCTTCGAAAAAGTTTTTGAATGCGCGCCGGTTTTCAGAGCAAACCCTTCGCACACGACAAGGCATGATACCGAATTTACTTCATTTGATATAGAAATTGGCTTCATAAAATCTGTCGATGATATCATATCTTTGGAAGAGCGCTGGCTGAAATATATTTTAGAAAGAGTAAAAGAGAAGTTTGGTAGGCAAATCAAAGAAGTTTTCGGCGTTGAAATAGTCGCGCCCAAAATTCCATTTCCACGCGTAACGATGGATGAAGCGCACAAAATTGTAAAATCATTGGGCGGAAAGGTTGAAGCAGGAATGGATTTGGATTCAGAGGGTGAAAAACTTCTCAGCCAGCACATTTTGAAAAAATTCAGGCATGAGTTTGTTTTTGTAACACCATTCCCCTGGAAAGTCAGGCCGTTTTATCACATGAGGCCGGCAAACAATCCAGATGTTTCTCTTAGCTATGATTTGCTTTACAATGGGCTTGAAATTACAACTGGCGCGCAAAGAGAACACAGGTATGAAAAGCTAATGGAACAAGTTAAAGATAAAGGATTAAATCCAAAATCAATACAATGGTATTTGGATATGTTTCGGTTTGGAGCCCCACCACACGGAGGCTTCGGCTTGAGCCCGACACGAGTCGTGATGCAAATGCTTAACTTGGGAAATGTCCGCGAGGCAACATTCGTTCCAAGAGATACAGAGAGGCTGACTCCATAGAATGGGATGCAAGTTCTGCGAGGTTGCCCAAGGAAAGCGCGAAAAAGAAAATGTTATTATCGAGGATGGCGAGCATATAGCTTTTTTAGATGCGTTCCCGATTTACAAAGGCCAGGTTCTTGTTATTCCGAAGAAGCACGTTGGCGGACTGGATTTATTCAAATTGAAAGACCGTCAATATGCAGATTTAATGCTGTTTGCAAAAAAAGTTGAAAGAAAAATAAGATTGGCATTAAAACCGCAGTTTGTTTGCCTGGTTGTTGAAGGTACTGGTGTTAATCATCTGCACGTAAAGTTATATCCCATAATCAATGTTAAGAAGTGGGCCGAAAAAAGGCCAAAGAAATTAATGCCTTATCTTGGATACCTGGCAACATGGCTTGGCCCGAGAGCCGAAAAAAACGAATTAATAAAATTGGCAGAGAAAATTAAAAAAGCAATTTAGAAGTAATTATTTTTCTTTAAGTAAACAGCGCACAATCCGATTCCAAGCAAGACAACTACTATTGACAGCACGCCATCAGAGCTGAAGCCTGCCATAGGGCGGTCCAGCACAACTGCGCCGGTAATTCCGGAAGTGCCAGCGATGTTTACTATTCCAGCCAAACCTATTCCCGCGACAAGCAGGATTGCGATTACAGCAACTATTGTTGTTTTGTTTTTCATTTTATATTAATTATGATATTTATTTGTATATAAAACTAACTTTTTACTGGAAAGGCAGATTTGGCTTGCTCGGTGGCAGAGGTTGGCCTGTCTGCCGGGTCTTCTGCACGTATTCCTGCCATAGCTTTGCCCTGCGCTTGTATTCTTCAATGTATGCCTTTTTCCTGTCTCTCGGCAGTTTGAAACCCACCAGCACAACAAGCCCTGCGAGGAGGACTGCTGATGCTATTATTGTAGTGATTTTGTTGTTACCTTCGCCGATTTTCAGGAAAGCGCCTGTTATGCCTGACAAGCCTGATTGCTTCGGCGCCTCAACCTTCGGAGGCTCGCTTGCAATTACTTGTGTTTTTGCAGCTTCGAGGCTCTGGCTCAGTGTTTTGCCGGAATATTCAACAACAGCATCGACTTTTACACTTTGTATGTCTGTAATTTCAAATTCTGCTGTAAATTCAACAGGGCTTTTAGCAGGGATGTCTTGCTGGCTTGTGTAAACAGACGAAACAATCTGCGAGCCATTGTAAATGTTAAACTTCGGATTGACAGCGTTTATGGGTTCAATCCATCTGTTTGCCAAAGTTAATGTTATTTTTGCTTTAGCGCCGTTCTGCTCTCTCGCGAATTTTTCAACCTCAAGCAAAGGCTCGCCAACAGTAAAGTTCTGGCTGGCAATAAAGGACTGCGAATTCCATACAACCTTAGCATCAGCATAATACTTTTCAAATTCAGGAGCAGCCCACTGGGCAGAAAGCTGGCCAGTCTCGTCAGGCAAAAGCGATGGAGTGCCTACCAAGTCAATGGTTTCTAAAAACGAGCCTGCTTTGTAAACTTCAACAGTTCCGGAAATAGAAGTTATGTTTCTTGTTCCTGTATTTTTCAAAGGAATATTAAATGTTATATCTTTCGATGGCTTTGAATTAATAATCAGCAGTTCTGCCTGTAGTGATTCTGCTTGTGCCTGAGGCGTTTGTTCTGCTGAAGTTGTCTGGTTGCTTGTGTTAGTTGCAGGCACAGTATAATTTATCCGCACATATCTTATTTCTGTGCTCAGATTTCCCAAATAAGCGCGGTATTTATACAATCCATTTGCCATGCCAGTAAAACTTTTCTGCCAGATATTTGTTTCAGACTGCGTTGTTGAATAAGTGTAAATTGTTCCGCTGGAATTAAATTCAACTATTGGAGAAAAGCTGGCATTCAGAGTAATTACTAACGCATTTGTTGTAAGAGTTGTTCCGTTTGCAGGCGTAGCAGATGTGAAACTCAGCCATGGAATTATCGTTATGTTTGTGTTAGTTGTATTTGTGCTGTTAGTTGTATCTGTCTGGTTCTGCACCAGCGGAATTGTATAGTTCATAGTTATTGTCCGCAAGCCTGTTGTAACTTTTTCCGTGATGACTTTGAAAGTATAGTCTGCGTTGCTCAGGTTTGCCTTGCTGGCCTGCCAGGTTGTGCCGTTGCCAATCATTGGCTCGTTATTTCCATTCCAGACAAGTGTCGGCACTTCTGGTAGGGAAAGCTCTGCAGTTATCACGATATTGTTTGAAGTTAAAATTGCATTGTTTGCAGGAGTTTCTGAACTGAATGTTATTTTTTGCAGGGATTTTCCAAAATAAACAGTATAACTAGTTTCATTTATTTCAGTGCTGTTGTAAATTGGATTTGCAAAAACCAGGTTTGCAGAAATACAAATACCATTTTCTTCAGCAAGGCTCAAAGAATAATTTGTAATTGTATTTATACTGTCTGTTATGAACACCGTCCTGCAGTCATCGAGGCTTATTGGCATGTAGGATTCTGGAAAGTTTATTTCTGTAGAAATTTCAGCTAATTCTGAGGTTGCAGTAATACCCTGTATGTTGCTGAAGTATTCATTTCCTGCAATAAATGAGCCCGTGATTGGCGCATTTTCAGAGCCAAGCAGAAATACAATTGCAATAAGGATTAACAGCATGCCTGAAGCTAAAACAAATCTCCTTGGCTTAAAGTCATGTGGCTGCATGAAATTAGGATAATCTGGCTGATTTTAAATGTATTGATGTTCGCGTATCTATTTGGTTGCCATTAGCACATAGTCACATAATATTTATTATAGCAAATAATGTTTTTATTATAATGGTTGAACAAGTTCCTCAAGGTTTTCCTGTGCGTGGTTTTGGTTTTGACAGGCCAAAGCCAGAAGCCCCTTTTCGTCCGGAAATTTATGATGATGTTGCAGGCCTATCCAGCAGAGTAAGGCTTGTTGAAGAGCGCATTGACATGCTTCGGGGGCACATAGAAATGCTCGACAATTCGCTGATTGAGAAACACAAATCAGTTATTTCCGAGCTGAGAGGTGTTGAAAATGACATCAGAACTCTCAGAGGTGATGTTGAGCAGACCAAGAGCGTGGTTGACCGCATGGCCAAGAGAATGGAAGAGCTGGCAGGCAAGGAAGAGCTAAAAGTTCTTGAAAGATATGTGAGTATGTGGCAGCCAATGAGTTTTGTAACAAGGAGCGAAGTTGAAGCTACAGTGAAAAGTATTTTAAGCAATGCAGGCGTAAAAATAAAGGTGGAAAAAACTAATGGATGAAATATTTTTGCCGAAGGCAAGGTTTCCGATCGAACGCTTTAATGAGCGAAGCGAATGTCCAAAGGGTTCGGTTAAGAGTATTTTAAGCAATGCAGGCATAAAGCTTAAAGAGAAGAAAGAGGAAAAGAAGGATTAACATGGCCCTGTTTGATTTTATGAAAAAAAAGGATGAGTTTGAACAAATCCCTGGCTTGCCACCTTTGCCTCCTTTGCCGCCTGAATTTCAGCAGGCAGAAGAGCCTCAGATGCCTCCGATACCTGGAATGCCTTCGCAACTTCCTCCAGCTCACGATGCTGTTGCGCAGATGAGAGCACAGGGAATGCAGAATCAAGATATTGTAAATTCAATGAGGGCACAAGGGTATCCAAGTACAGATATTCTGTCCGGGATGCAGGCCCAGCAGATGAGGCAAGCCCCACCACCCCCTATCCAATATCCTGCTCTTCCTCCGATGCCTGCTGCGCCTCCGCCACCAACAAGGCCAGTGATTGGCCCGAGCAAGGAAGATGTAGTAACACTTTTGACAGAAGATATCCAGCAGATTGCAGAATCAATAATAGAAGAAAAATGGGCAAAGGCAAAAAAAGACTTTGTTGATGTTGATAAATTCAAAGAAGATGTTGACGACAGGCTGGGCAAGATAGAAGAATTAATTTCGGGGCTTCAGCAGAGGATGGATGGGCTCGAAAAATCTATTTTCGGCAAGGTTGAGGAGTATGGCAAGGGTATGAGTGATGTTTCGACAGAATTAAAAGCAATGCAAAGAGTATTTTCTACAATTCTTCCGCAGTTCACTTCAAATATAAAAGAACTGCAGGGTTTTGTTGACGATAAAAAGAAGAAAAAGAAATGAGTGATAAAAGTTAGTACTATTTTAAAAATTAAATTTTAAAAACGAGGTCCATAATATGGCTACGAGATTAAGCCTGCTTGGGAAAAATGTTAAACTGTAATTTGGCAAAAAAAGAGTTTAGATCCCGGAAATGTCATACCAATAATAATTATAGTTCTTGTCGTGTTATACTTAAAATCAAAAAATATAATATAATTACTTAACTTTTTCCCTTACAATTACATAAGCACCAATTGCCAGTATGAAGAAGAAAATTAGCATGCCAAGGATTGTTGGGTGGAAGAGGATGGCAATATTCTGTGCTAGTGATTTCTCCTGCGCCGTTTGCGTAAAGTTTGCCGGTGCAAGTTCGGGCGAGGAGGTGTACTGGAATTCCGGAAAGACTACTGCAATAGCAATTATGAAGCTGAGCAGGATGACTCCGATGACTGCCCAGAATCCCTCTGGCTGCTGAACGAATTCAGCTATTGCACTTTCTTTTACACCGAGGAACATGAATATTAATATTAGGAAGAATAAAATCAGCAGGAAGGTGGATATGAACGGCATTAAATTTTGAAGCAATAATGATGCTTTTGTAAAGCTGATGAATATAAATGCCATCACCATCGAGATTACTACGTTTACTCCCTTGCTTTCGCCGAATGGCTTGAATTTGGAAAGCAGGCCATAAGTGACTGCAAAAATCAGTAAGAATGGAAATACTGTTGCGTAGAATCCCAAGTTTTGAGTTATGTTTACTGCGTCAATCAGATTGGCCATGTTTTTTTATACTATTTATGGTTTCTTAAATGTTCCTCTATCTTACCCTTTACTTCTCCAAGGGTTTCTCGCACCTTGCCAAATGAGGCATGCAGTTTAATGATGCTAACAGTTAATGCAGCTAATAGCGTTTGCTCTAGTGTGGGAGAATTGCCGAATATATACCAAAGTGCAAAAATTATTGCGATTACTAACAATACCCATGAAAGCATATCTGCTGCCTTTAATGAAAGTTTTGATGCCATTACTTAAATAGCGAAGCAATTAATACTGCAGCTATTAACCCCACAAATATCCAAAAATAAACATCATCCCAGTCTGTCTTGGCCATGTTAAATTATAAGATAAAGAGAATATAAATCTTATCCTATGATCCCTTTTTTGCCGCCAGCCATCACAACAGCACTAACTACTATCAATGGGATTCCAATTATTATTAACATGCCGATTAAGAGGCTCATTGTTTCAGAGTCCATATCAAATGTGAATCCGCCAATCAATCCCTGCGATAGCCCATACAGAACTGGAACGCCAGGACCGACTGAATAGCCGATCATTGCGAGGAAGATTAGAATTAATGGTATTATTATTACCAAAACCCATTTGTTCATCTTGCCATACAAGTCTTCTGTTTTGAAACCGAGGAATGCGAATAGCATCAATACTAATAACGCAATAACTAGTAAGAAAGCAGCCTGCGGTATAAATGTCATCATCGCGTCAACAACAGGCGTGTATGCTATTACTAAGAATGCTGCAACAAGAGCAATAATTGCAGAGGTTGATTTTACCCATGGCGCTTTATCTGCATCGCCTAATACGCCTGTTTTCAAAAGTATTGCATAGAACATAGCAAAGATTAGCAGGAAAGGCAGGACTACTTTGAAAAATCCAAAGTTCGTCAATAACTGCATGACATTTTCCAGCGGGCTTATTCCAAGCGAAGTTCCGCCAGCCGTTTGCAATACATCGTTAGCAATTTGTTCTGTGGCCATGGGTTTGGTTGTTTTTACTGCTTTATAATATTTATGCTATTGGCAGGCATTGGTTTTTAGTTGCTAGGTGGGTTTAGAACTGCTCATGCTCAAAACTTCTCGCAGTGCTGGTGCAAGTGCTATCCAGCCAGTTTAATTCTATTGACGCCGAAATTGTTTATAAAGAGTTCGGCAATAGGAGAATAAATAGGGTTTTGATATTTATATTGTTAATAGTATTATAGAACTA
The DNA here is from genome assembly GCA_013331935.1 of Nanobdellota archaeon. Lineage (GTDB taxonomy): Archaea > Nanobdellota > Nanobdellia > UBA10117 > UBA10117 > UBA10117 > UBA10117 sp10117u. The sequence continues at coordinate 62,708 of DUFN01000004.1, forward strand.
TGTGTTATTTTCATAGATAAGTTTATAAATACTTAACAATACATCATTTTATATGTATAAAAAAAGTGATGTTGAAGAGTTGGCTGTAAAGCTATCAGGCCTTAATACTGTGGCCAGCATAGCCAGTAGGCTGAACATTGGCGAAAGGACTGCGGTTAATGTCGTTTGGAGGCTTAGGAAATCAGGGCTTGTGCAGACGTACCGCGGGAAAAACAGGGTTCGGTTTTACAGGATTTCTTTTGCGAATAAAAATCGAAGCGGATACGGGCTTTATGAATATATCAGCAGAAATTCCAAAATCAAAGTAGTTCCGCAGCACGAATTATATATTCATGAGCAATTAACACCAGAATTGGCTTTGATTAAAGCAGTAGAACAGCAGGACTTCCGGCTGCTTTTAGCTGCCTTGGCATTATTTTCCAAAATCAAAGATTGGTGTTTGCTGAATAAATTGGCTAAAAAGAAAAAACTTGGCAGAAAAATAGGAGCGCTTTATGATTTAGCTAAAAGATTTATGCGAGTGAGGCGCATAGATGGAAGAACTTTGAATAGCTTTTTAAAAAGCAAAACAGATAAGTACATAATTCGCGGATTGCGAAGCAGTGATTGGCCAGAAATTCAGAAAAAATGGCGGGTTCATCTGCCATTCGGTAAAGAGGATTTGAAGGACTATGATAGATTTTAACCAGCAGAAAGAACTGCTCGAATTGGTCGGAAGGCAATTGCGCAAGAGAACAGAAGCCTTGCTGATTGGAGGCTCTGCCATGATGTTTCACGGCGCAAAAGCTGCAACTTTTGATATTGATTTGGTTTTTATGGATAAAAATCATTTTTTAAGATTTGCAGATGCTTTGGGCAGTATTGGGTTTTCTGAAAATAAACAATTTGAAATTTTTAGGCACTATGAAACAGCCAAAATCAAACCTAAAATTTTTCTTGGGAGCGATACGAGATTTGACTTATTTCTAAATGAAGTAGTCTGTTTTAAAATAACTGATTCGATTTTGTCACGTATCAAAGAAGAGCATGAATTTGGGAATTTGATTGTGAAAATAGTTGCGCCGGAAGATATTATTTTGTTAAAATGTGCAACTGAAAGAGCAAAAGACAGGGTTGATGCTGCGGAGCTTGCCAGAAAATACAGAATTGATTGGAAAGTTGTTATTTCCGAAAGTATTTTACAAATGAATGTTGGCAAGGCAGTCTACCCCGTATTTCTGCTTAGCTTTTTGCATGAGTTAAGAGATAAGCTTAAGGTTGATATTCCTGATTCTATCTTGGCTGAATTAGAAGCTGTTTGCGAAAAGGCTTTGAAGATGAAATGATAACTGCGGGTTGTTAGTTATTGGTTTTTAGTTTGGTTTCTGTTGTGTTTGGCAGATTTGTGGGTTTCAAATCGCAAAGTATATAAATGCGCATTTGTTATAGTTAGACATGGCATTTGGCGGAGTATTTTGGAAAAGAGTAAAAAATCTGCGCGGATTATCACATACAGATTTGGGTTTGGAAAAGAGCGATATTGAATTATTAAGAAAAGCGGAGAGTTTTGAGTATCAAAATTTGGCAGCAGACCAGCAAAAACTTCTAAGAGAAAAAGAATTATTAGAATCAATCAGGCGAGCCGAAGCCGATTTTAGGGCGTTGATAGCAGAAACAGAACAGCTGGATCAAATTGAGAAATTAGAGCAGCAGGCAGCGGCTGCTGGCAGCAGGTGGGCAGCGGCGCCAATAAGGTCAAAAATTGCGGCGTTGGCAAAACAGCAAAAAATTGATTCTGCACGAGCAGAAGAAATAGCCACTAGATTAAAAAGTGAGTTACAATATATTACGAATGTTATAGAAAAATTAGAGTCACTGGAAGGTACAGAGATGTATAGGCTAAAAAAATTAAGACAGTGGCTTAATACGTCAAGAGTAAGTTTAGATAAGATAGCACAAGCACTAAACATGGTGCTCGCTAACGGAATACCGAGAACATATTAATAAACAGCTTATTGGTCTGGCATTTCGCTACTTTTTTAGATTTTTAACTGCATCAAAAAGACCACGTGCCCGCCATTCTTTCGCTTGCTGCAGGCCTTTTTCACAATATTTGTCTATTTGCTCTTGCTCTGCCAAGACAGCGAGAAATTCCTCTTCCGAAACACTGCCGTAATTTCTTTTTCGTATTTTTTCTAATTGGCCAGCCAACTCTGTATCTTTACAAACAGCAACAGCGCCATAAATAATATATCTTATTGTTTCTGGCAGAAATTTTTCTGCAATTCTAACATCAATTTTTGTTTGTCGTAGTAGGGATTCGAGATTTTTAGTTTTAATTAATTCTTGCAGCTTTTTATTTTTTCTTGAGATTTCTTCTCCAAATAAGCCATAATCGCGCGAATATTGTTTCAGCGAGCTATTGTGGCTGACCAAAGCGAGTAAATTTGCAATAAGCAACCCAGCCATTTCAGCACCTGCAACGGAGCTCGCGATAGTACTGATGGCTGGATTGTATGGCACGTAAGCTTTTATTTTTTCTGACAAATCCCCAGCAGGCGCAAAAATAAGTGTTTCAAAATCTTCATTCCGCGGCGGAGCCAATGCTTCGATGAAATCCATGCTAATTTAGCAACAGAAAGAAATAAAAACTTTATGCCTCGTACTCTAACAGCGTTTTTATTATATTTGCTTGTTTAGCTAAGCGTTCAAGATAGTTTATGGCAGTTTCAATTTCGAGACTAATATTTTTTAGTGGATTGAGCACATTGGGCCAGTTACGATTACGTTGCATACCGAGCTCCCAATTGTAAATTATTTGCTCTGCTTTGAAGAGCTTGACTAATGTTTTTTGCAATTTTGCCATATCTGTCTTAAACGCCGCCTCCTGTTTTATTACAGATTTCGCAGCGTCTTTATTGCTAATTGCTTTTTGGAGGTCTTTAATTATTTCCGCTAATGTGTTGCTGGCACTTTTCAAAGAAGGCATGATTTTAGTCATGGCTCTTTTAGCATTAGCGAGTGGTTTTGGTTTCAATCCATTAAGCGCGGTGCCTTTAAGCTCGCTTTTTCCTGTATTCCATGTTTGCGCCAGTATTTTATCAATCAGTGCTTTAATGGCTTTTAGCCCATTTAGGGTTATAATTTCCTCTTCAAGAATCTGTGCTACTTCTGCTCCGCGCCTGCGCGTGATTATTTTTTCTTGCGACAACGTTAGAGCTTTTTCCCTATCTAAGTTATTATATGAATTAAGCAAGCCTTTGACTTCGTTTATGGCATTTGGCGAGGTGTATAAGGTTTTTACTTTTTTTAGTATGTTTAACTGATCTGTTACTATTAGCAGTAGGGCGCGCTTGGTTTGCTTGTTTAAAGTTTCTAGTACCATTATGCGCCCTCTTTTTTTAAAATTTTAATCTCTTCTTCGAGCTGTTTGATTGCATTGCCTATAAACTTTTTGAATTGGTCCTGCGCTTGTGGCCCGCCACGCTGCAATGTTTCGTATGCGCCAACAACATCTTGGCGCGCCCTTGCGGCAGTAGCCTCTTCAGCTCCTTCGTCTTGCGCTTCTTGCTGTGGCGATGGTGTTCCACCACCAAACATACGCCCCACGCTTTCTAAAAAGCCAGTGCCATCGCCAGCAGGCTTGAAAAACCCAATCATGCCAAAGACTAATAGTAAAAACCCAATCAGGCCAAGCATAGCCCACCAGCCAGTATTGTCAGGATTGAAATAACCCATGGCGATTGCGATTATGATTGCGACGAAGCCCGCCATTGCCAGCTTGCCACTCCAGCCTTGCTCTGCTGAACCGCCAAGTGCGAGGTTTGCAATAACTAAGCCGAGGACTGCAGCTACAATAAATAAGCCGAATGGCGCGATAAACGCCAAGAATGGAATTTTTGCATACCAGATATAGAAAGCAGAGCCAAGGCCCATGAATGCAGCGATGCCCAAGAGTGCAGGCTTTGTGCCTTCAGAGTCCTTGAACTGTGGAACAAGCCCGAGGCCAAGCCACATGGCAAAGAAAACCATGCCAAAAGCAGTAATAAAATCAAGAGTCTGGCAGGAGAGTGCATTGCCGGAGGGGCATAGGTATCCCAATGCCTGATTCATTGCATTCTCAACGACCTTGTTGCTGGTTTTGGCTTCTGCCAATAATGGAGATAATAAAATAGTAGCAAGTAGTATGATGAAAAGATACTTCTTTAATGCAGCCATGTTTAGTTTCAAATATGGCAGAATAAAAAGGTTTTGCTATTAAAACCGGTATATCTTTGCCAGTTCGCGCAGATGTTTAAATAACAACCGCGTTTGCCTGAGCATCATTGGAATGCCGCGCGTTTCATCATGTTGTATTTTTCGCAGGGGTTTGCTTAATTTGTCCAAATCATCAGCTTTTTCCGAGTTTAGCAACGACAAGCGCTGTATGTTTCTTAATTCTGCAGAGGCAGCGTTTAATTCAGTATATAAAGAATAACAATAATTATACGCTAAATTTATATGCCCCCAAGTAACTGGACTTTGTTTTAAGTAAGGATATGCTTTTTGAATTTCGCGCATAGCAGCATACAATAATTTTTCGCCAATATACCATTTATTGATAATGGTGTTTACTTTATCTACGAATAGTGTTTTAAACTGCTTAGGATTTTCAAGAACAAGATATCCTTGTTGTTTTCTAGTATTGCGGCCGAATTTAGTAATTAACTTATGCAAATCATCAAGACTATTTATAGACACGCCTAGGTCTTTTAGAAATTTTAGCAAATTGATTAAGGCTTTTTTCAAATCGCTTTGCAGAGCAATTGTTTGTGCTTGTTGCTGCCTGCCAGCAGCGTTGCCGCCATTTACTCTTTGCTGCCCGCTTGCCGTTGCAGGCAATGCCGGCGGTACAGGCGTCCCGTGCCTTGCCAGATTAAAATTAAATCTGCTGCCCGCAGGGAAACTTCCACCAGCCATCATTAGTATTAAGCCCAAAACTATCAAAATGAATGCAACAACACCGATCAATACCCAGATGCCGTTGTCTGTATTAATCCAGCCGCCCATGAAGATTGCAACCAAAAGCAGGACTACGCCTGCCATCAGGATTTTCAGCCCAGGCGAAGTATTATCGCGCCAGCCAAACACAACAGAAACCAAAGTTATTGCAAGAATCAAGCCAACAATCAATAAACCATAGGGTGCGATATAAGCCATGAATGGTATTTTATTAAACCAGACATAGGCAGAAGTAGCTAATGCAGCAAAAACGGAAATGCCTGCAAGCGCCGCATTCTGTGCGCCATCAGAACCCCAAACGCTGCTTCCCTTGAACTGCGGAACCATGTTCAGGCCAAGCCAGAAAGCAAAAAACACCAAGCCAAAAGACATTATGAAATCCAAAGTTCTGCAGTTCAGCGCATCGCTGGCAGGGCATAAGTAACCAAGGGCAGAACTCATTGCATTTTCAACAGCAAATTTTCCAGCATTGCTATCTGCTGCAAGTGCTGTTGGAACTACCAGCAGGGTTATGAATGAAATAAATAGCAGTCGCTTGATATTCGCAGCCATAATATGCAAACAAATCAAACTTATTTAAACTTGCCTATCTCCTAACTTCGGCATTCAGCTTTGCAAGGTCTGCCTGCACCCTCGCTAGCTTTGCATCAAATTCGCTTAGTTTTGCAGAAGCATTTCCTCTCTTTGCCTGCTTGGCCCGCACAGCTTCTATTACCGCAGGCACTAATTCGCGCCAATGCCTATTGAAATCGTCGAATATGCCTGGCAAGCCCATGAGTTACCAAGCTTTTTGAGATTAATATGCTTTTCTATCATCAATTTATTAAAGCATTTGAATTTAGTATTTTCATGTTACCAGAAATATTCCAGCTGATTCCAGAACTCAGGCCCTGCCAGAAGAAGGCGATAGATTTAGGATTGCTCAGCGGAAAAAATCTTTTAGTCTGCAGCCCAACAGGCTCAGGCAAAACTTTAGTGGCTGAAATCGCTGCAGTAAAAAATATTTTGGAAAATAAAGGCAAGTGCGTTTATATTGTGCCGCTGAAATCCCTCGCATCAGAAAAGTTTTCGGAGTTCAAAGAAAAATACGAAAAGCTTGGGATAAAGGTTGCAATCTCTATCGGCGATCTGGATTCGCAAGATCCATGGCTTGCTGAAAAAGACGTGATAATAACTGTTTCAGAAAAACTTGACTCTCTAATCCGCCACGGCGCGCCCTGGATTTATCAAGTTGCCACAATTGTGATTGACGAAATCCATTTGTTAAACGATCCTGGGCGCGGGCCGACTTTAGAAATTTTAACAACAATGCTGAAGAAAATTCTGAAAACTTCGCAGTTCATCGCGCTGTCGGCAACAATCGGCAATCCAAAAGAGCTTGCCACATGGCTTGGCGCGGAATTAGTTGAAGATTCATGGCGCCCCGTAAAATTATACGAAGGTGTTTTTGATTCAGAAGAAATTAATTTTTACGAAAACAAGGAAAATATTCAAGTAAAGGAAAGATTTGCAGAGCCGGCCCTGCAATTAGCCATGAATACTATNNAGCGAGGTTGATTTGGCAAAAAAAGTCCTGAAGGTGCTGCCGAAGCCGACAGTTCAGTGCAGGAAATTAGCAAAATCAGTGCTCCGCGGGGTTGCGTTCCATCATGCAGGCTTAGTCCAAAAACAAAAATCACTTGTCGAAGATGGATTCAGAAAAGGAACTGTAAAGAT
>DUFN01000005.1 GCA_013331935.1 Nanobdellota archaeon
TTGGAATGCCTGCGATCCTGATGAGAAATTTAAATTTAAAGATAAGAAAGACACTACGGGATGCGCAGCACAACAGCTTTACAATTTGGCTGCGAGATGCTGGTATATGTACGGGCAGGGCAGCTGGACTATGACTGTTGGCGAAGGCACTGCATGGTGGACTAGATATGGCTGTTTTAAGGTTAACGTCCGAGACATGCTCGGTGCGATTGGAGAAAATGAAATAACAGACGCCTCCCAAAGAGCAGATAAATGCGTTTTCTTGCAAAACAATGCTGGTTCTGAAAGAATATGCGGGCGTAGTGATAGTATTGATTTTTACGGCGTTTTTGGCATAGGGCAAACAGAAATAAAATCACGAAATACTTATCACATTTGTTTCGATGAGAGAAGCACCAGAGATGATACGATTGGCTATGATGATAATGCTTGCTAGGCTTTTTTAATTGTGTTTTTCCCAGCAGAATTTAATTCATCAATACTTATACCTTGCCAATCATAACCGTTGTATTTTGATATATCTATAATGAGTGCAGTTATGGCGACAATGTCGCCTTTTTTAAAGGCAGATATATCTGAATTAAATCTGATGTCACAGTTGTGTCCTTCTTTACAATTCTGCCCATCAAAAACTGAGGCAAGACCAACTGCCCATTGATATTGATCTCCGACTGTCAATCGGTTGCCAATTACAAAAGTATCGCGTATATACGCAGTATCTCCTTCTTCATAGTAGTCTGATATCATTTCTGGTGGATTTTTGTCACCGTTAATACGAAATTTTGCTTTAGCTCGGGCTAAAGTAAGATATTTTTCTCGCGCAGGTCCAGGCACCAATTCCGGCGCCAGCACCTTAAGTCCAAGCCAGCCAGCAACACCTACAATAGCAGCAGCCCCGCCAACCTTAGCAACTTTCTTAAAAAAAGTCCTTCTGCTAATTGGCGCGCCAGCAGTTCGTTCTTCTAAATCTGCAACTCGCCTGACTTTTAAGTCGTCAAAATCTTCACGTTCCATGGTAAATCCATAACTGTTAGAAATAAAAACCTTTTCTAGGGTACTGGCTCTATTGAAAGTCTTTTATTGCGGTCGGAAGCTTCAAAAATTTAATAGCCATGACTGTAAAAATTCTAGCATTTTCAACAAAGCCTTTACCACCGACATATTTATATTACACATATTACAGCTAAAACCATGTCCACTGAATATGGCCAGCTAGATGGAGAGAAAGTTGCCTACAAAGGCATTTTCAATTTCGAAGAATTATACGAACATCTCTATCACTGGCTCGAATGGCACAAATTCTCTGTCCGTGAAAAAAAATATAAGGAAAAAGTAACGCCGAAAGGCAAGGAATACGAAATCGAATGGGAAGCTGAAAAGGATATCGACGGCTATTCCAAGATGGTTGTTAAGGCAAAGTGGCTGGCTGTCGGCATTTCNNCTGGCTGGGATTTCTACAACGAGATAAAGGCTTTCCTCAACTTATACAGATTCGGGCAATTGGAAAAGGTTTTATAATCCAGATATTTTATTATCTGCATGGCCCTTCATAAAAAAGCACTTACTACTCCAGTAGCTATGATTCTGTCTTTGATGATGGTGATTGCTGCCAGCACGTCTTTGCTTTTTTGGGTTACAAGACTGCAGGGGCAGGAGCAGGGGTCTATTGAAAGTTCACAGACAAAGCTATTGAACGAACTTGCCTCGTGCGTAAATATTCCACAAATGGATTATAATATACTCTCAAATATTTCCAACTTAGTTCTAGAAAATTGCGGAAATAAAGAGCTGGACATCGGCGATGCTGTAATAGAAGATAGTGGAGTTGTATCAAGCCAGCCATGCGGATTCAAGCTAAATTCAACTACTTGCAGTGGATGTCCATTTACACTAACAACAGATCAGGTAAAAGCAGTCCAATTGTTATGGAATGCTACTAATTGTATGGCATATATAACTAAAGGCGAAAAACACCAATTAACGCTCTATATTGATAAAAAGGCGACAGCCTCAAAAATGTTCGTTCCGGAAGTTATTGTTTAAAAACTGCATAAAATTAATAACTCTCTGCTTATTGCAAACATTTATAAATCATTATATTCCAGCTCATATAGAGAAATCACTGAATCACGCTCATTAATCATCGCCACAAGGCAATTAATAGCTTTTGGGCAGTCCCAATAAGGAATTGCTCCTATTAGTAGATTTCTCAGGAAATACAATGGCAAAAATAAGTCCAGTATCAATAAAATACATAATACATGCAAACTTAGAACTGACAGGTGTAGCTGACAGGCCAGACATAATTGGCGCTGTTTTCGGGCAGACAGAGGGCTTGCTCGGCGCAGACTTAGAACTGCGGGAGCTACAAAAGTCAGGGCGAATAGGCAGAATAGACGTTAAAATAGACACAAAAGGCGGACGAACTTCTGGAGAAATTCTATTGCCAAGCTCAATGGGCAAGGCTGAAACTGCAATCATAGCAGCTTCATTGGAAACTATCGAAAGAGTCGGCCCGTGCGATGCAAAAATCAAAGTCACAAAAGTCGAGGACGTAAGGGTCTCAAAGAGAAACATGATAATTGAGAGGGCAAAGCAACTGCTTGCTGCAATGATGACTGAAATGCCAGATTCCCAGGCCTTAACACAAGTCATAACGGAAGATGTAAGGACATTAGAAGTCACAGAATACGGCAAAGATAGATTGCCTGCTGGCCCAAGCGTAGATTCTGAAGAGGAAATAATCCTTGTTGAAGGGCGGGCAGACGTAATAACACTGCTCCGCTACGGAATTAAAAACGTAGTTGCTATGAAAGGCGCAAAGCCATCAGAAACAGTCATTGAACTGACAAAGACAAAAACAGTAACTGTTTTCGTTGACGGCGACAGAGGCGGAGACTTAATCCTAAAAGGATTGGTTGAAGCCGGCGCAGAGATTGACTTTGTTGCAAAAGCCCAGGATGGAAAAGAAGTTGAAGAGCTAACAATGAAGGAAATCCTGAAATCCTTAAGAGGAAAAATTGCGTGGGAGCAGCTGAAAGGAGAATACAAATCCGGAGAGAACACTGTGCACGTTACCCTTCCGAAAATAACCAACGGCGATGAAATTGAAGTTGATGAATCGCCGAGGGCGCAGGTTTCAAGGATGCAGGCCGCACCAGTAACCCAAACCTCGCGGTTTGAAGAGCGCAGGCCTATGTCTTCTGCTCCAAGCAACGCAAACCTGAAAAGCCTTAAGCCAATGGCAGAGGAATTAGTTGGCACGCGCGGCGCAATCCTCCTGAATGAAAAGCTGAGTGTCTTAGGTAGAGTTCCTGTAAAAGAACTTGAAGAGACATTACAGAACCTTGACGGAGTTTATGCAATTGTCATGGACGGCTCTGTTGAGGCAAAGCTGGCAAGGACAGCAGATGACAGGGATGTTAAATACATTATAGCGCCAAACGCAACTGCGAGGCCAAGAAGGACAAAATTAATCGCACCAAATACACTTTAATTTCTTTTTAATTTTTTATTTTTTCCAAAATCCCAGTAGTTCAGCGCAAATACTGCAAAAACTATTCCTATTACTGCACCAACAACTACGTCAGTCAGATAATGCTGTTCCAGCCAGAGCCTGCTGAATCCGACAAGGCATGCCCATAGCAAAAGCAAGTATCTTGACTTGTCTTTCGGGTTCTGAAGAATTACAAGGAATGCTAGCAGGAAAGCCAGCGCAGTGTGCCTGCTTGGAAAGGAAAATAAGTCTGAGCCATCTGGCCTTGCACGCACAAAAACACGCTTTAAAACTTCAACAGCAAGTGCAACAACAGCAGAGCTAATCACGAGCTTCCACGTAAATTTGAAATCTCTTTTTACAAAACCAAAATAATAAACTGCAAAAAGTATTGCCAAAATCAAAGATATTGAAAAAAACCATGCCAGCCAGGCAGTAAATCTCAGCTCTGGTGCGTAGCTGATTACTTTTACCCATGCATCTATGGCCCTATCAACTGCTGTCGGAAGAAGCTGCATTATTTCACCATTTCCAGTTTCAAACTTTTGTCAGTTCTTATTAAATCTTTTATCAACTGCTCTGGCAGAACATATTTCCTTTTGATTTCAACAGCAAGCCTTCCCTTCACAGTCTTCGCGCCTTTCCATCGTTTCCTGAAATCTCTAGCAAACTTTTCCAGCTTTGCAGGCGGGCCAAGATGCAGTTTCCTTGCGCTTAATTTCTGCAATGGCAGGTAAAACCAGTAATGCGCTGGGTTTTTCCCATCCCAGTACCAGCCTTCCTCGAGAATCTTGAAATCGCTTTCAGCCATAGCCTGCTTTATTTTTTTATATTTATCTAATAGCTTGCACCCAACAACATCGGGCTTACCTTTCTCAGGCAAAGACTGAATCAGAATAAACTGTCTGTTTCTTTTTTCTCGAACTAATTGTTCTGCTGAGAATCTTTTGTATTCAAAAAACTTTATGCCTGGTTTTTTCAAAAAGCCTGCAGCAACATCTTTTAGTTTCAGGAATTTCTCTATGCCAAGCGCCGCAAGCGCATTTCTTTCTGGTTCTATTGGATCTATCAAAATCAGTGGGCTCTGCAGTTTGGATTTGTTCATGACAACAAAAGCCGTGCGCGGATTTTTGTAAAAGTGCTGGACATCTATGAGCTGGCCTGCTTTCCACCATACTGCATTCCTTAGCAGATTCTCGAAACCCTTGCAGTGGATTGTAAGAATTTCTATGGCATGACCTGAAAAGCCTGAGATGTACGATTCTGCGCCATAAACTTCATTTGCCTTGAAGAATTGTTTTGCCAGCCTTATTTCACTCTGCAGTTTTTTATTCTGTCTTATGTTTTTTCGCACCCATGCAACATGCAATGGCGAGAAATCTGTAATGTTTTTCGCATCTCTAAGCTTTTTAATTTCCAAAACAGGCACGAATTCGAAATAAAACTTTCCAAATTCAGCTGCAAAATAATCGCGCGAGCCATGAAGTCTGTGGAACTTTTTGAAAACTTTTTTTACCGCGCGCTCTGCGAAATCAGACAGCTGTGCTGACTTATTCTGGTATTTTTCATAATCGAATGCAATGAAAAAATCTACATCAGATATGCCCGGGAGCCATGTTCCTTTCGCAGCAGAGCCTCCAACAACCACCCTTGCGCTGATTTTTTCGGATTTCAGCTGCTTTTCCAATTTTTCAGCTGTTTCTGAGATGATTTTTGACAATGCCAGCTCTTCCTGCTTTGTCGGACTAACAAGCTTGCCTGCTTCTTGAAGGACTGCCAGCGCCATGGAATAAGCTTTAAATTGAGATTATTAATTCTTTTGTAGCTTGGGTCGATGGTCTAGTGGTATGACGTCTGCTTCACAGGCAGAAGGTCGGCGGTTCAATTTGCAGTGAAATGCGTTTCGCGCGACTTTCGCTTCGCGAAAATCCGCCTCGACCCATTCGCAATCATTAAATATCCCTTTTGATTTCTAAATCTATGCGCCCGCTGAATAGTTCACAGGTTTTAACTGCGATAATAGTAACTATCGTGCTCAGCGTGCTGGTTTCTGCAACTTATATCAACAGCATCCAGAGCAATAAGATAAGCGGGTATGCTGGCCTGACATACAATAAAACCGGGCTTTGCGGAAATAATGACGTTGATATCGAGGCAGATGAGCAGTGCGATGGTCTTGCTGACAGCAAGTGCGCAGGGAGATGCGATAATAGAATCTGCATGTGCTTTGCAGAATCTGAAAAGCGCTCTAAAGAACTCGGCACGCTATACGAATACTACTACTTCTTTGACAAGATGGAAAGCGGCGAATCAAACTTTGTGCAGAATGACAAGCCAGGTATAAGTTTCACGCAGTTAAATTTCACAGTCAACAACACGCAAAAGGAATTAAAGGTAATTGTAAATACAAATGCAAGCTGGCCTGCCAGCCTAAAAAAGTTTGACAGCGGAACAACATACCAGCTTTTCAGGGTTTGGCTCCACAACATAACTGGCAGAAACATAACTTCAGCAACAATGCAATTCCGCGTTCCAAAAGCATGGATCGCCGAAGGCAATTACTCACGCTCAGACATAACCCTGCGACGCCATTCTGAAGTTTATTTTGAATACCATTACGAATGGGAAAAAATAACGCCCAAACCTGTCGGCGAAGATGGCTCGTATTACAAATATGAAGCTGAAATAAAACTACCTGCCTACTTTGCAGTTGTTGCTGAAAAGCCAGCCATATGCGGAAACCTTGTCTGCGAGAAAGATGAAAACACAGCTAACTGCTGTACTGACTGCGGCGTATGGCAAAGCAATGAAGCCTGCACAAATAATATTGTCGCGGAAATAAAGTGCGGTGATAATTATTGCGACACTTCGCATAACGAGAGCACCGCGAATTGCTGTATTGATTGCGGCTGTCCTGAAACACAGGCCTGCGAATTTAATACTTGTCAAATCCTATCGCTATGTGGTAATAATATTTGTGAATCATCTGAAAGCGCCACGAACTGCATACAGGACTGCGGAAGCAAGGTCTTCTTCAGCCCGATATTTCTTATCATAATCATAGCATTAAGCGCAGTAGCTTTTTTCGTATTCCGCGAATTCAAAAATGCAAAACCAGAAAAAAGGCGCGGGCCGATATTTACTGACAAAGACAATGAGGAAGACCTGCGCGAAAGAGTAAAAGAACTTATTGGCAGGCACCACGCACACAACATGCGCGAAATTCTTCTCAAGGAAGGCTGGAATAAACAGCTTGTTGAAAAGATACTTCGGCAGAGTAAAGTTGAATTTGATGCTATCATGCCAGAATCGCATGATTTGTACGCGCACATAATTTCAGAACTAAAAACAAAACCAATATCTGCAATTAAGGCAGAACTGCTTGGCAAAGGCTGGCCAGCTGGCAAAGTTGATTCTGCAATGAGAAAAATCATGCTCTTGAGCTTGGCAAAGAGGTATGACATCTACGAAGGAAGCAGGGATTCTGAAAAATTCAATAAATTTGCTGAGGCGTGCAGGCAAGCTGGCGGAACAAAAGAAGATATTAAAGAAGTTTTGGTTTATTTGGGGTGGAGTCAGCACATAGTTGAACGGGCACTGAAGCAGATTTTTGGTGATGAGTAAAGTATTATAAATCTTTTTTAACAGCAGAAATTCATGATTGGCGTATCTACCGTGCTTTTGATAATCTCCATAGCTATAAGCTTCATTTCAACAATAATTCTCGTAAAAACATGGATTCGCGCAGCGAGGAGATTTGGGCTTGTCGGCAAGGATATGAACAAGCTGGCAAAGCCTGACGTAGCAGAAGGCGGCGGGATTGCAGTCCTCTTTGGCTTGCTTGCAGGCCTGTTTTTTTATATTTTTACAGTGACTTTTGTATTTCATTCGCAAAGGCATCTGATAGATATACTTGCCTTGGTTTCTGCGCTTCTTCTGGCTGGCTTTCTCGGATTCATAGATGATATTCTTGGATGGAAACAAGGGTTAAAACAATGGCAAAAACCCCTGCTGATGCTTCCTGCAGCAATTCCGCTAATGGTCACAAACCTCGGGCATGCAACAATGGCAGTCCCTTTTATCGGAAAAATCAACTTTGGAATTATTTATCCACTAATCTTAATACCTATTGCGATAATCGGCGCATCTAATGGATTCAACATGCTCGCAGGCATGAACGGGCTTGAGGCTGGCCTGGGTGCAATAATACTTTCTGCCATGGCGTACATTGCTTATCTAAATGGGTATTCCTGGGTCGCGCTTATAGCTACTCTTGCAGTGGCGGGCCTGCTTGCATTCCTGCTTTTCAATAAATACCCTGCAAAGGTTTTTCCAGGCGACAGCATGACTTATTCCATTGGCGCGCTTATCGCTGCTCTTGCCATCCTTGGCGACATGGAAAAAATAGCAGTAATTTTATTTATTCCTTATTTTGCAGAATTCCTGCTCAAGGCAAGGTTTTGGTTTAAAATAGACAGCTTTGGCCAGCCTCAGCCAGATGGAACTCTGAGCATGCCAAATAAAGTTGGCTCGCTCACTCATATTTTTGCAAAAGTTTTTAGGACTGAAAAAAGGACAGTCCGCGCACTTTTATTCGCAGAGGTGGTGCTTGCAGGCATTGCAATACTAATGGCTTATGGAATCTAAAACTAAAAAAACTGGTTCGCATTTTTTCAGAAGTAGCTTTGTACTTTTAGTAACAACACTAATTGCCGCAGCAATCCATTATGCATACCAGTTTGCCATGGGAAGACTGCTTGGGCCTGCAGATTATGGCATATTCGCCGCATTGTTCTCGATAATTTACATAGTTCATGCGCCTGTGCAGGCAGTCCAGCTTACCCTTACAAAGTTTGTCGCAGAATTCAGTGCAAAAAATAATTTTAATGCTGTGCGAAATATGTTTTTCAGCGCAACGCGGATTATATTTTTGATAAGCATAGTTTTATTTATCGCGTGTATTTTACTGCGCAACACGATTGCAGGATTTCTTAATATAAACGAACCAGAGATTGTTTTTTGGTTTAGCTTTATATTTTTGGGCATATTAATTGTGGCAGTTGCCCGCGGAGTTTTGCAGGGCATGCAGAAATTCAAATCTCTCGGCACAAATTTAATTATCGAGGCAATAATAAAAATTACAATCGGAGTTGCGCTTGTCCTGGCAGGCTTCCGAGTTGTCGGCGCATTGATGGGCACAAACATATCGCTGATTATTGCATTTATTCTTGCGTTTGCAGTATCTTACAAGGCAGTCAAGCAGAANNACTTTTATGTATTCTATTGATGTTATTTTGGTAAAACATTTCTTTCCGCCGCAGGAAGCTGGAATATATTCTGCTGCGGCGCTCGTGGCAAAAGTTATTTTCTTTGCGCTGATGCCAATAAGCCAGGCAATGTTTCCAAAAATAGCTGAGCTGAAAATAAAAAAAGAAAGTTATTCTGGAATATTCCTAAAATCAGTGTTCATGGTGGCAGGCCTGTCTGCAATTGCAACAGCAGTTTACCTTCTGGCACCAGGTTTTGTTCTCAACCTATTGTTCGGCCCTGCATATAATGCGGCCATTCCGTTGATTGGGCTTTTCGGGCTGGCAATCAGCCTGCTTTCCGTCAGCTATGTGTTTATTAATTATTTTCTTGCATCTGGCAAGACAAAGTTCAGCTACATAATGCCTGCTTTCGCCGTAGTTGAGGCAGTTTTAATCTGGTTCTGGCATGCTTCATTATTTCAGACTGTTTCGATAATAGCTGTTACGATGGGGGCTATGCTGCTAGCCTCAATGGCAAACTTCTTTTTTATTAGAGAAAAAACGTCTGTTTGATTGCCAGAAACAATATTCAAAAAAACCGCTGTCAAAAATTACCTGTCAAAAGCGCTAAACAGCTTTACTGCGCCGAGAAAGTGATTCTTAAATTCTGAAAAAGACCTTAGCTTGCTCAGCCTTTGAAGCAGGTAAATCGGGCGGAAATAAAAGTTTTTCCATGCTTTTGCCTGATACTCTTTAAGTGTTTTAGAAGTCCAGCCATCAGGGACAAACAGCAGGTTTTTTGCGCCAAACTGGTTGTATTTGTCCCACTCTCCTTCCTGAATATCTATTTTCCCGTGCGTCTTTGCAATTTCATAGAGATAAGTTCCTGGATATGGCGTACAAATATAAAACTGAGCGAAGTCAAGTTTCAGGCGCTTTGCAAAATTAATTGTATTTTTGGCATCTTCCTTGGTTTCTCCTGGTATGCCTATCATGAAAAAGCCATCTGTTTCAATTCCAAGATTTCTGCAGTTCTTCACGGTTTCTTCAATTTGGTTCAGCGTGATGCCTTTTCTTAAAAGATTTAGGGATTTTTGATTTCCAGATTCAATTCCGAGCAGGATTTTCCAACAGCCAGCCTCTTTCATCAATTTAAGAAGTTCGTAGTTCAGCCTGTCAACGCGGGCCAGCGTTGTAAATGTTATATGTATGTTTTCTTTTTTTATTAGCTCACATATTTTTTTAACTCGCTCGTAATCTACTGTGAATGTGTCATCCCTAAAGAAAATATCTTTTATGCTGTAATTTTTAATTAAAAATTTTATTTCAGAAATAACATATTCTGGTGAATGTGTGCGGTATTTATTTCCGAATACCTGTTTAAAGCAGAATGCGCAGGCATAAGGACAGCCGCGTGACGTGATGACATCTGTGCCTGGAAAACTTTTGTGTTCTTTTGGCGATGCAGTATACGAACCTATTGGCAGGAGATGCCTTGCTGGTGGCGGCAGTTGATTGATGTCGCTGATTAATTCGCGCAGTCCTGTGCTAACAACCGCATTAGCTTGTCTGTAATAAATTCCTGGAATTTCTTCGAGAGTTTTTTCGCCGTGCAAATAATCAATAATATCTAGAATTGTGCCTTCGCCTTCCCCAACGCAAACAATATCTATTGCGCTGACGTCTTGCAGGGTTCTCTCTGGCGCCATGCTGGCATGTGGTCCGCCAAAAATAATAGGAATTTTAGGAAATTCCTTTTTAATTTCTTCTGCCATGGCAAAAACACCTTTAATATTAACAGTCAGCCCTGTCAGACCAATCATGGCTGGCTTGAAATCCGCAATTGTTTTTTTCAAAAAATCGCTGTTTAGGTCCTGCACCCAGCCATCGAGAATCAAGACTTTATGCTCTTTTGCCTCAAGGACTGCTGCTAAGTACGCCAGCCCTAATGGTGGAGTTGTGTATTCGGCAAAAGTTCCGCTGAATTTTGGACGGATAAGTAGAATATTCATTTTTTCATCCCCACATGCATACATATAAATTTAGCTATTAGTACTTAAACTCATAAATTATTAATGTTGCCTGCTTCTGCTCTGCATCTGCAAAGTAGGCCTGCACAGGTACAAGCATCTGCGGATATTTTTTTGGGTATTCATAGGCTTCTGGCACAGATGCGTCAAATAGCGATAAAACCATGTACTTTGGTTTTAATCTCGCAACATCCTGCTCAAAAGTATTGGCACTCGGTAGGCTGTTAATTTTTCTCTCAGAATAATACGCAGTCTGCGGAACGGAATTTGTAAACAGCACATCATCTTTGGATGAATGCTCTTTCATCCACAGTCCCGCACCCCTGACAGGCGCAAAGCTGTCTTTTTTAAATTTAATAATGGAATCTGCCTGCGAAAGCTCCCAATATGTGCCGATTGCCAGCAGAGCCACCACAATAAGGACTGCCAGCAGTTTATTATATTTAGCAAGGAAGTCCTGCACATAGCCAAGGCCTTTTGAAATAGTTATAAAAATTGCTGGCACCATTGCAAAAAGCCATCTATCCTCTGCATTGCGCTCGATAAATACGAAAAATATCATTGGCAGTATTATTGTCATTAGCAAGAATAGATCTTTCCGCAACGGCGAATCTTTATTTTTTAGCATAATATCTGCGCCTAAAAATAGATTTACAAGGTAAACCAGCCCGAGCAAAAATAAAATTAAAAATACTAATCCATTATATTGGTAAAAATAATTGAAAATCCACCACGCGATTGGCTTTGCCAGCTTTTCAGACGTATGCGCTGCGTCAAAATAGCCGGGGAAAAAAGCTAAAATATTATTGTAATGCAGTTGATTCCACAATAAATAAGGAATTATAGTTATGAACGCAATCAATCCGCTGAAAATCCAATGTTTTTTCAGCAAAGATATGTTTTCTGCAATCAGCAGGAATGCAATTATCACAAACAAAGGAATTATTCCGCCGACTCTTGTCAAAAATCCCAGCCCCAGCGATGCGCCCATAATATAAAGCCATTTACTTTGCTTTGAACTATAGAATTTCCAGAGTGCAAAGTATGCCAGCAAAGTAAATGCAAATCCCGTAATATCTGTTGAAAATCTATTTGTCCAGAAGATATGTGTCCAGAATACGGCTAGCAGGAAGGATGAAATTATTGCTGTCCTTTTGTCTGCCACCTCGCGCGCAAATAAGTACAGCAAAATAACTGATGCAACTGATGGCAATAATACAACTAAAAATTTCAACAAAGATTCATTGCTGATTCCGATTTTCAGTAAAATAGCAAGCAAAAATGGCAACAACGGCTGTCTTTGCGGGTTTACGTCGAAAGGCGTGCCAAAAGCCCAGTGTTTCGCAGCCGAAAGGTACTCGCCTTCATCCCACCAGATTGGCTGGCTTTGTGTTATTGCCAGATAATACGCGCGTATTGCAAATGCGAGGACTGCCACTGCGCACAAGAGCCATAGCTGCCTGTTTTCGAAAAAATGCTCTAATTTTGAGTAAACTGCACTGGTTTTCTTCTCTGCAGGCTTGTTTTCAGCGTTTTCCACGAAAACAAGTAATTCAAAAGATATATAAAACTTTTAATTTTGAATAATACAATGGATGCTCTCGAACAGCGAAAAGGTGAGTTATTTGAAAAAATAAAAAAAGCAGTTAGCCATGATTCTGGCTGGCTTTACTGGCTTGGCCTTATTCCAGTGCTTATCCTTAGCTGGTACATAAGAACGAGAAATCTGCCCTGGCTGGCGGGCAAGTACCTTATCGAGCTGGATTCTTATTTCTTCTTCAGATATGCAAAAATGATTTACGAAACAGGAGTATTGCCTGCGATTGACTTTATGCGCTATTCACCTCTGGGCTACCCTACTGCGCCTTTTGAATTTTTTCCAAAAACTCTTGCATATATGTATAAATTTATTCACGTATTTAATCCTTCTCTGCCGCAAATACAGTGGCACATATTTTATCCGCCAGTAATTACGATAATTAGTTTTGTATTTTTCTTTTTACTAGTGAAAGAATTATTCAATTACAAGACTGCACTCATATCAACAGCATTCCTCGCAGTAATACCTGCATACATTCAGAGGACTTCTGCAGGCTTTGCAGACCACGAAGCAATGGCTATGCTATGGATGTTTATTTCGCTCTGGCTGTTTGTTCTATCGTGGAAATCAGAGAAATTCAAATATTCTCTGCCGCTAACAATACTTTCTGGACTTTTTGCGATGATGATGATTGGCACTTGGGGCGGATATAGATACTTAACTCTCAGCGTCGGCCTTTTCGCAGTACTTGCTTCACTTGGCGGTTTGCTCAACAAGCATAAATTGATAAATATTACTGCTTGGTTTCTGCTTGCAGCAATAGGGACGAGTCTGCAGTTTTCAGGCAAGCTATTTGCAATTCGCACTTTATTTAATCTCGACCTTGTGCCATTTCTATTTGCGATTTTGTGCTATTTTATACAGATTGGCCTGCCAAAAATAAAAGCTTTCGAGCCAATTGTGAAAAAAATGGGCCTGCGGGCGAGCACGGCACTTTTTACAGTATTAGTTGCAATCCTCGCGCTTATTGGCACTGGCCAAGCCCGCGCATACGTTGACGAATTTTTGGCGCAGATATTTAAAATCGAAGTACGTGAAGGCGTTTCTAAATTCTGGATGACTGTGTCAGAATCACAAAGGCCTGATTTCTTCGGCGGAAGCGGATTATGGGCAAATTTCGGCTGGTTCATACCGCTTTCTGTTATGGGCGCAGGCTTGATTGTATTTTTGATATTAAAATATGCTGATAATCTAAAAGACGGTAAGTTTGCGCTGGCAGGCTCTGCCAGTTTTTTGGCGTTTGTCATTATTTTTACTTCAGTCAGCTTTCCAAGCGGAAATCCAATAGCGCAATTCCTGGCAAAAACAGTATTGCTGTGGTTTGTGCTGCTTTTCAGCATCACTTTATTCAGCATTTATAAAATATTAAAAATCAAAAATGACTTCCTGAATGGCAAAGCAATTCTATTGCTGGTTATTGCTCTGTACGTAATTGCTTTTTTTGTATCTCACAACCAGATAAGAATGCTGTTTGCTTTTGCTCCAATGGCTGCAATTATCAGCGCAGCAACTCTAACAAGGCTGGCAGACTATGCGGGGCGTAAGAATTCGAAGCTGGTAACAGTTGCGCTGGTAATAATAGTCTTGCTGTTATTATGGCAGGCAATACCCAGCGCAATAGCTCAAAACAAAGGGGCTGGCTCAATGATTCCTGGGCAATGGGATAATGCAATGACATTCCTGCGCGAGCAGACACCAAAAGACTCTGTTGTGGCGCATTGGTGGGATTATGGGCACATGACTGTCGCAATAGGAGAAAGGACTGCAGTAACAGATGGCGGAAATGTCAGAAGCTGGAATCACGATTCTGGCAGGTATTTCCTGACTGGAAAAGATAGGGAAAGCACACTCAGCTATCTAAAAACACACAAAGTGACGCATATTTTGATTTCAGATCAAGAAATTCCAAAATATCACGCATTCTCACTAATCGGTTCAGAAACGAACATGGACAGATATAGCACAATAGGCACTTTTGCCTTGCAGGATGTGCGCGAAGCCCGCGACGGAACTAATTATTTATATGGCGGTGGCTGGACTTTTGACCAAAACATAGTCATAGGTAATTTAGTGCTATCCGCAGGCCAAGCGCAGATAGTTGGCTTCTCTACTTTAGCTTCCAACAACAGCATCAGCCAGCCAAAAGCATACGTGCAGTACCAAGGCAAGCAAATGGCATTTGACATAACCTGCACCTATAAGAATGGTGCGCGAATGGCTTTCCCAGAAACTTCAACATCACTAAAAGGCTGCTTGGTATTGGTGCCTTTCTTCCAAGACCAGACAAACTGGCACGAGGATGGCGGCGCATTCTGGGCATCTGAGAAAGCATGGGATACTAATTTTGCAAGGCTGTACTTATACGGCGAAAACGACCCTAATTTCAAGCAGGTTTATAGCGATAGCTTGCCTCTCGCACTATACCAAGGCAGGTCAATAGGCCCAATAAAAATCTGGGAAGTCCAATATCCTGAAGGAGTGCAAGAAAACCCGCTATTCCTTGAGGGCAGTGCTTATGGCTAGGCCTGCAAATCTTTCTATTATTATTCCAGTATATAATGAACAGGAAAAAATAGAGCATAGCATAATAACATTATTTAATTACTTAGAAAAAAACAATGTGCCTTTCGCAGAGGTAATAATTACAGAGGATGGCTCTAAGGATAATACTGTGCAGATAGTTAAAAAATTACTGGCTGGCTTTCCCAAATTAAAACTAAACAGTATGAATCCAAACAAAGGGCGGGGCTATGCATTAAATGGCGCTATTGCTGCTGCAAAAGGCGATGTTGTATTATATATGGATGTTGATCTTGCTACAGACCTTCGTCACATAGGCGATGCTGTTTCAGCAATTGCAAATGGCGCAGATGTTGCGCTGGGCTCGCGCTATGCGCGCAGAAATGAAGCATACCGAACGATTTTCAGAGTAATACCCAGCAAATTTTATAATTTATTTACTATAATTGCTTTTGGTTCTAAATTATTAGATCACCAATGCGGATTCAAGGCATTTAACCGTGAAAAAATACTGCCACTGTTGCTAAAAATAAAAGACTTGAGATGGTTTTGGGACACAGAATTATTAATTAAAGCCCAGAGAGCCGGCCTGAAAATCGCTGAGCTTCCAGTGACTTGGCATGAAGGGCAGGCCACTAAGGTAAAGGTACTGCGGGACAGCTACCGCATGCTTAAAAGCATCATAAAACTCCGCCTTGAGCTTTGGGGTTTTTAAGTTTGAAAACTATATTAATATATCCTAGTGCCTCGCAGAATAATAAATCATCAAGCAGGCATATGAATTGTGCAAGTGATGCTACTATGGCTGGCGCGCCATTCTCATTAGTTTTGGCTGGTATGAACTTTTTGAAATGATACACAAATAAATACGGCCAATACCATTCTAAAAGCGCAATTAGCCACGATGATTTTTTCCAAATTGCCTGCACTTCGAACTTTTTTTGCACCAAATCATGAATTTCCGCACCATATAACCGCCTATGCCCCCAAGCATACAGGCCAATAGGTAGTGGCTTTAGTTTCAGCAACGTGCGGATTTTATTTATAGGATCATATGCGAATGGATAATTTTTAACAGGTACAGATAATATTACCGTGCCTTGTGGGCGCACTGTGCGTTTTATTTCTGCCAGACAGTCCACCTCTTTTTCAACATGTTCTAGAACATCAATACAGCTCAGCAAATCAAATGCATTCTGCTTAAAAGGTAGCATTGAAGCATCTGCCAAAACAACATTCTCTGATATTTTTTTAACTGTTTTCAGATTTTCAATATCTATGTCCGTAGAAATAACTTTGAAACCTTCTGCAGATAATAATTGCGTGTGCTTGCCAGTACCACATCCAAGATTTAGTGCCATGCCACGCGATTCGCCGGTCAGTGCAGCTATTAAGGTGCGTGTTTTCTGCAAGTGAGTTGGGCAAATATCCTGTAAGTTTGCATCAGACATTTTATTTCTCTCTTATGGCCTTGCAAATAATCGCAGAGCCAATCGGGAGGCGGAGTTTATTTTCAAAATTTTCAAAATAACTCAAAAGCAATTTATTAAATCCAGATTCAGAAATTCCTTCATGAGGCACTCTCATTGAAAATAATTTTGCAATTAGTGTCGGAAAAACTGCCAGGAGATTCCAGAAAAAGATTTTTTTGACTTTGAAGCCAGCGCGTTCGACTTTTGTGCGCAATTCTCTTATGCCATACCGCCGTACGTGCCCGCGCGCTGTATCGTTTTCAGTCCAAAGAAAATTGCCGTATGGCACGCTTATTATCAATTCTCCGCCAACTCCGAGCAATTCATGTGCTTTGGCAAGCATGGCTACATCATCGTTTACGTGTTCTATTACATCTGCCATAATTATTGTTCCGAATTTCGGTAGTTCAGAACTGCTTAATTTATCAAATGGCGCACAAATTACTTTTTGCGTAAATTTTCTGCACATCTGGCATGCCCGCTCATCTATATCCAGCGCATACGTCTGAAAAATCTTGGCAAGCTCTTTTGTAAGGATGCCGCTTCCAGCGCCAACATCAAAAACAGGTCCCTTGGCAATCATGCGCAGCAGAACATTATTTCTGCCAAGCGTCCAAAAATCACCGCTTTTCTCAAGCAGTTCTAAGTCTTTTACAAGATCTCTCTGCATAGCCACAACTTCTTAAAAAAGCTTAAATAACTTTGCGGAAGCGGGATTTCGGCTTAAAATATGAAAGGAAGAACTTTATTATTTATTTCGGCAGCAATATTAGCTGCGAACCTGTTGTTCAGGTTGGCAAACCAAGCCCTGATGATTTGGAATTTTCCGCTGGACGGCACAGACTGGAGCACTCACTTATTTGAATTATGGGCTTTTGCCAAGTATGGCTTTCATGGATGGGTTCCAAATTGGTTTGGTGGCTACGAATTATTCAAGTTTTATACGCCTGGCTGGTATTTTTTAGCCCTGCCGATTTACTGGCTGGCTGGAAAAGTTGAACTTGCAGGGTATTTATCACTGCTGGCATTATTTGCGCTCGGAGCAGCATCAACATATCTGCTTGGTAAATTAAATGGCTTCTCGCGGTTGCAGATGATTTTATTTTACTTATTTTTCTTTGCGAATGCACTAGGCATAGCAAATTTCATACGCAATGGCAGGGTTGCAGAATTCACTGCGTGGGTTGTATTTATTGCTTTGACAGCAATATTGGTTTATTTCAAAGACCGCGGGCTTAATTGGAAATTTATATTCGTGGCCCCGCTTTTCGCAATGCTGATATTATCGCATTTTACAGAGCCAATACTTCTCTCTCTATTGTTTTTAGGTTTTTTGCTTGTGAAAAATAACCGTGAGAGAATTATTGCCTGCGCAACCATGCTTGCAGGCATGCTGATGACTTCATTTTGGTTATGGTCTTTGCTGCGCGATGCCAAGGACAGCTACATTACACAATTAAAATATTCTGAACGGCTACTGCACTTATCATTTTTTGAAAATATTCTGCTTACCGCAGTTGTCTGCGCATTTTTATTGGCATTTTATTTTTACATTCGCAGCTCAGAAAAGCCGAGAGAAGAATTTATTTTCTTTCTGCCATCAATAATATTTGCAGTGCTGTTATTTTTAAAACTAACGCCGCAAATACCTTTATTTGACAGAATATATCCTCATCCTGCAATGGCTTTTCTTATTCTTCTGGGATTATTTTTCTTTTTCAAGTCTGGACTTTCATCCAAGCCAGCCTTCGCGGCGGCATTGCTCTTGGTTGCACTGGCCAGCGTTGGTTTTAACGCACTCGATACCGCGCCTTACACAACCCACAATAGCATTGCAGTAGAATACTTAGAAATACTACCGCACATTAGCGCACAGTATAGTGTTCTTGGCGTCATAGGTAGCATCTACCCAATAGGCTTGTGCAGTTATGGCCCTATTTATTTTAATCTAAATGCATCATGTGGCTGGATGCCTACTGCAATGAGTATTGAGCGCCGCGCAAAGCATGACTTAGCAAAACAATACTTGGCGAAAGATGATTGCGCTGCATTCGATATACTTAAAAAAACAGGCACTGCCCAAATGGTTGCGCCGAATAAAACCTGCGCATATTTCAAAAAGTGCAATCTGGCGCCAGTTTACCACAATTCAGTGGCTTGCCTGTATAATCTGTAAGTCTTTTATAGTTTTTGGTAGTTTAAACACCATGAAAGTAATGTTAGTGTTTCCGCCATTGTCTGCACAGGAGAGATATGGTAAGCACACAACTAATCTCGGCTCTCTGCCGCCATTGGGATTGTGCTACATGGCTGCTGTTTTGGAAAAGGCAGGCCACACTGTTAAAATTACAGACTGTCCGGTGAATGGTTTTACACTTGAGGATGTTAAGAAAGATATTGCTGAATTTTCGCCGGATTGGGTTGGCCTGTCAGCAATAACTTCTCTGGTGGCGCGGGCATCAGAATTATGCGCCATGATTCGAAAAGATTTCCCAAATATTAAAATCTTGGTCGGTGGCTCGCATGCAACTGTAATGCCTGAAGAAACACTTGCACTAAGCGGTGCAGACATAGTAATATCCGGCGAGTGCGAGGATGTGCTTGTCGACATAATAGAACATCCAGAGCGCTTTCCAAAAATAGTGCGGTGTGCGCCAGTCCGAGATTTGGATTCGCTGCCTTTTCCGGCGCGGCATCTGCTTGACATGTCGAAATATACATCATTGCCAAATAATTATAAGCGCTCGCCTAATGTTTTTCAGGTTTTTGCCACGCGTGGCTGCCCTTATGTATGCACTTTTTGCGCTTCAGCAAATGGCAAATTCAGGCAGAGAAGCGTCAAGAATGTAATATCAGAGATAAATTTACTAATAGCAAATTACGGGATAAAAGAAATAGTATTTTGGGATGATATTTTCACGCTTAATAAGCAATGGGTGCATGATTTCTGCGACACGCTAATAAAAGAAAAAATAGATATTGCGTGGAGCTGTGAAACAAGGCTCGATTTAATAGACGAACCTTTGGTGAAAAAAATGAAGCAAGCTGGCTGTTGGAATATGTTTTTCGGCATAGAATCTGGAAATCAAGAGCTTCTTGACAACATACGTAAAAAAACAACCCTCGAATTAATACGAAAAGGAGTTAGGCTTGTCAAGGGGGCTGGCATCGAAGTGCGCGGTTCATTTATGTTTGGCCTGCCAGGCGAAACACTGGAAATGGCACATAAGACAATTGATTTTGCAATAGAACTTGATCCAGATTACGCACAATTTTCACTAACAACGCCGTTTCCGGGCACAGAACTAAGTAAAACATACGAACAATTCGGCGTCCTGAATAAGGATTTCAAGCAATACAATGTCTGGATGCCTGTATTCCTGCCAAGCGGATACTCAACTATTGAAGAATTACAGAATGTGCATCGGCTGGCATTCCGAAGGTTTTATCTGCGCCCGCGCTACATTATTAAAAAAATAATGAAAATACGCAATTTCGGCGATTTGAGGCGCAACATTGCAGGCTTTAAATTCCTAGCCGGCTTTACCAATTGATTCTGCTATTTCTGCATGGTAAATCGTAGTTCGATTCATAGTATTAATGAACTGCAAATCATCCGCCTTCAATTTCTTTTCGCCATAATCAAACATCGTAAATCTATCAATAATAAGAATGCCTCCGCACTTTTCCGAAAAATCCTGCGGAATATTAATTAGTTTGATGTTTGAATATCCTGCTTTTTCAAACAAATACACATAGCCTGCTTTTGGATGTTTTATAAAACAAATTGGCGTCGTTATATCGTACCTAGTGCGCACATAATCAACAACTGCCATTTTAGCAGCATAACTAGTGCCGAACGCGCTTGAAGTGCCGCCTTCGCGCTCAAGAAGCCCGTGCAGCGCGCCTATTGTGGTAATGTTTGCCAATAAGATAAATGCCAGCAAGCCCCATGCAAGCCAGCTTTTTTTTGACAGCTTTTCGACAAATAGCGCCATAATTATGAACGGCGCAGGCCAAATAATGATAAAGAAATGCGGGCTAACATTTTGTCCCATGATGGCAAATACAAATACAGGCATCAAAATCCATGCGAACAAAAGAATGGCTGGCTTGTCAAACCGCCCAAGCGCATATCGCATTAAATAAACTGCGCTGAGCAGGAAAAAAATCCCAATAACAACTGCTGAAAGAAGATATATGGTATTTCCGGCCTGGCCAGAGAAAAGTTCTGCTTTGCCAAGCCAATAAGTGCCAAGGTAATTTGTAACCATGAGTACTGGTATTCCAAAAGATTCTATGGCATACAACAAGTGATTTGTTTCTCCTGATAATCTTCCGCTGAGAAAACCGCCTGCGCCATTCTCGCTGTTCTGCAGGTTGTAATATGTGGCTGGCGCAAACATGATAAATAATATCGCAATTGCAGCTAAAATATGTTTTAATTTTATATTTTTTCTTGAGAAAAACACAACCAATGCTGCTAATGGCAATAAAAATAATGACGATAGGTGTAGGTGCAGTAACGCTGCTGCTGAAAAAGCCAGCAATATTATATATTTAGAATCATTCTTTAGGTGTAATTTAAACAGTGAAATCATAAATAATAAAACAAAAACAGGCAGAAAACTTGGAGTGACTATAAGTTTAAAATGTACGACTGCCCATGGCGCTGTTGAAAACAACAACGCGGCAATTATGCCTATTTTTTTTGTGAAAAATTCCCTGCAGAACAAATAAGTAAGAAGAATAGCAATTAAATTAAATAAAATTATCGCGCCATACAACCTAACTGGATTAGCGATAGAATCCTTTGCAAATAACAATGGAGCAGATAGCAAGTAATAATACAACGGGCCCAGTGTCTGTTGTCCTGAATTCTGTTCTGCTTCGCTGGTCGGGCCAACCAGGCGCATTTCACGTCCGCTGGCAATGCCTTCAGCGATATGCGTATCGCGGATTATATGCCCTTCGAAAGGAAATATATTTGCGCCGTAAAGCTGTGCAAGCCCGCTTGCTAATAAGATCAGAAGCAAAATAATTGTAAACTTTTCTAGTTTCATGGGCGCACACCAAGCCGAAGTTTAAGCACAGTAATAGCCCCGCTCATAAAATCACTGAAAGTTTTTGTAGTTTCGCCGAATTCTCTATCTTTGAAATCAATAGGTATTTCTTTTATGTTAAAACCTTCTTTTCTGCAATTATAAATGACATCCTGAACTATGTCTGCCCCTTTTGCATTTAATCGCGGCACGATGCTTTCCAAAGCTCTGCGCCGGTAACATCTGTAGCCCGAATTTGGGTCGCTCATTTTAAGCCCCAATACCGTATTTGCAAAACCATTGCATAATATTGTTAATATTTTTCTATCCCATTTCCTTTTATCTGCACCACTAGCGATAAATCTCGAGCCAGCTACCACGTCTGCATTTTTTATGGCTTCAAGAAATTCCGATATGTGTTTTGGATGGTGTGAAAAATCTGCATCCATCTCAATAACTATGTCTGCGCCGTTTGCAAGCGCATATTTGAACCCATCGATGCCTGCCAAGCCTCTGCCTTTGTTTTCTTTTCTCAACAGCAGATGAACCTTCTTGTGTTTTTTTGCTAATTCTTCAACAATGCGCCAAGTGCCGTCAGGGCTATTATCATCAACAACTAAAATATTCAGATTTTCTATACACCGCTTCAGAATCTCATCGAGCAGCAATGGAATGTTCTGCGCTTCGTTATATGTTGGAATTATTATGAAAGTTTTCATCACATCAAAACTAATGCGAAGTTTTTTAATCCTTTACATGCTGGTGCTGAAATGCAGTCCAATACAGCTCGGCACCTAGTGATAATTTTCTGCCGGCTTCCTCAATAGCCCATACCACAAGCCACAAGTAAATGCAAACTCGCCCCACAGCATATATATCGGATTGATAAATAAGAATTTCAGGCTCATGCCGCGAAGAATATTTCTTATAAATACGTTTAGATATAGAAGTGAAAATAGCCCTGCAAATAATAATGGCTTTATCAGCAAAAATGGCAATAGCGTAAATGTTGCTTCTTTCAGGTAAAATTTTGGCGTGCCGGTTCTGAGGCGGTATCTGCAGGTATTGGAGCCAAACCAAAAGTCCCGCTTGGCCTGCTCTTTGAAACTGCGTGGCTCGCCCATGTGCCAACAAACCGCATCTTTTGCAAACCAGATTTTGTGGCCTGATGCAAACAACCGGTCTGCCAGCTCAACATCTTCTGTGCCTATCGGCGTTTGTTCATTAAACCCGCCGACTTCTTCGAGAATGTCTTTTTTGAATATCCATGCAGTAAACGGCTTGTATTTCTTGTATCTGACATTGAAAAAGTGGTCATTCATCTTTGCAACAAATGTATTTGGCTTGTATACCTGCCTTCGGTCAACAACAGCTGCATAGCCCTGCTCAAACCCCTTCAAAACTTCTTTCAGCCAGTCTTTTGATAATACTAAATCGCTGTCTATGAACGCAACTATATTTCCTGTTGCGTGCTTTAGTCCGGTATTTCTTATTGCAATCCTTTCTACGTGGTTTGACTGGACAACTCTTACTGGAAATGTTTTTGCAATCTCGACGGTTTTGTCTGTGGAGCCATCATCAGCTACTATTATTTCATCGAATGGCCTGCTCTGATTAACCATGGCGCCGAGAACTTCTGCCATTATCTTTTCCCGATTGTACACTGGGATTACTGCGCTCACTGTGAAATCTTTCATTTTCTTAGCACCGTTTCGTAAACTTTTTCTAGTTTTCGGGTCTGCATGTCAGTATTAAACTCTTTCTCTGCAGCTCTGCGGCCGTTGCGACCAAGCGTTATACTAAGTTGTTTATCATTTTTTAATCGCACCATTGCTTTGGCAATTTCTTTTGGCTCATTTGAATACAATATCTCACCGCACTTATTATTTTTCAAAAATAAATCCAAATCGCCGCCTTCTGAGCCGGTTGCTAATATTGGCCTGCCTGCAGCCATATAATTAAACACCTTTAATGGCAGATTAAATTTTCGCGTTTCTGAAGTATCAACTCCGACAAAAAGCAGATTCGCCCCCTGCGACATGCTGTATATTTTTTCCGGAGGCAGNNTTGCAATTAATTTTTTAAAACTCTCAACTTCTGCTGCTGGGCCCATTCCAGCGATTACGATTTGCATATCATTACTGATATATTCTGCAGCAGCTATTAGTTTGTCTACTGCGCGCGAACCGTACAAAACACCGGAATAAAAAATAGTATATTTATTAAATTTCTCTGCAGACACATTAAAATCTTCCAAATCCGCTGCGTTATATATTACTTCAAAATTTTCCTCTTTTAGTCTTTGGTGTAACTTCATTAGTTCATTCTTTATGGCTGGGTTTGTTACTATTATTTTATCTGCAAAGTAGCACAACTTTTCCTCTATTTTTGCGTAGATTCTGCCTAATCCTTTGCCAGCATACATATGTGCGCCACCATAGCTTCGCGAATCTGCTTTCTTCGCTCGGATCCACGGATCTTTTACTTCAAAAATAAATGGCTTGCCTGTTTTTTTAGCAGCCAGATACGCAGCTATTGCGCCGCCAATCGGCGGAGAAGCGCCTTGAATTAATTGTAACTCATCTTCACGCACTGCTTTTACTGCAGACTTGTAGAGTAATGGTATGTAGCCTGCTGCCGGCGGAAGAAAAGGCAGGTGCATGCCTGCACTCCTATAAACTCTGCAATTTTCTGGTATTGGAAAGTGCTCATCATCAACAAGCCACGAGCCTTTTTTATTCATAGTCATTACGGAAACACCATGTCCAAATCTGCTGAGGTACTTACAGAAATGATATGCGCGTATAGACCCGCCGACTATTTCTGGCACGAAATTCATTATAACTAATCCTGTATTCATGCCTGCGCAAAAACAACTAAACTTTTAAAAGTCTTCTTGTCGTTAAAACCTTATGAAAATTTTAATGATCCAGCCATATGGGTCAAGCCAGCCACCATTGGGCTTATGCCAAGTATCTGCAGAATTAAAAGAAGCGGGATATACTGATATTGTTCTCGTTGATTTGCTGCGCGGCGACATAGATTTGTATTCGCCAGTGCGCACTAAAGAATATCTAATGGAGCAGTTGAAAAAAAAGCCGGATGCTGTACTGATAACTGCTTCTACTGCAACATTCCGCGAGGCACGCGAAATAGCGCAGCTTGCAAGGCCTTATGGCCGTGTACTGCTCCTCGGCGGACCTCACGCAACAACATTCCAGGAGAAAGTCTTAGAAAAAACTCCAGAATTTGATATGGTTGTGTATGGCGAGGCTGATGAAACAATTGCACTATTAATGAATAGGATTGAAACTAATAGTGATTTTGCTGGCATCAGGGGCGTTATTTACCGCAAAGACGGCAAGATAGTGAAAAATCCACCTGTGCCACCAATCATGGATTTAGATAAACTTCCATTCCCTGACAGAGATATATTAGATATAGATTCTTATGCTGGCCCGCTCACTATTTTGACTAGCCGGGGCTGCCCGCATGCCTGCACTTTCTGTTCGCGTCCCGTAACTGGCGCAACATTCCGCGGGCGCAGTGCTAAAAATGTCGTTGATGAAATTGAATTTTTATTAAAAAAATATCCAAAAACTGCAAAAAAACTAAATAACTTAATAACTTTGATAGATGAAAATGCTGGAGTAAATAAAGCTAGATTAATATCTATTTGTGACGAGATGCTTGCCCGTCACGTCAAAGTTACCATACCATTCACAAACGGCTTGCACGTCAGCAGTGCAGATCCAGTATTATATAGCAAATTAAAGCAGATTGGCTGTACTGCTTTATGGTTTGGCGTCGAGTCTGGCAGTGATAAAATTCTCACACGGATAAAAAAAGGCGCGACTAAAGAAACAATAAAAAAAGCAGTCCGAATCGCACACGAAGCCGGGATAAAAAATGTAGCAGGACATTTTATCATAGGAATGGAGGATGAAACCATTGAAACTGCGCGCGAAACAATCAGATTTGTAAAAGAAGCTGGATTTGACAGCGCGGCATTTAATCACGCAGCGCCACAGCCAGGCACGCCATTATGGGATTATGCGAGAAGCTATGGTAAGCTTTTATTTGAGTATGATGAAACTATCGACTACTCTAATTTTAAACATGACCACACTGCCCCGCAGTTCGAAACTCCGGAATTTACAAAAGAAGAACGCATGCAGGCATACCAAGAGGCAGTCCAGATGATGGATGGCATGACGCGCAGAAAAATGCTATCCGTGCCAAATATCTTGAAATTCCTGCTAAACTTAAAGTCGCCGCTGGATTTATTCTGGGCAGTCAGGCGAATTTACACCATACATGCAAAACAAGATCTGCGCCGCATCATTGATTTAAGACCGTCCCTCAAGCACAGGCAAACCAAAGAAGCAACAAATACATGAATGTTATTTTTTGCGGCAATATAAATTATACTTATCCACATCGGTAATTTCAAATCCGGCGTTTTCTAATAATTTTATAAACTCCGCAGAGCCAGTACCCATCTCCCAAAGACCATTTGGATAAAATTCAGTCATGATATTACTGCACTTTTTCAGCGTTTCTTTGCTGTGTTTGAAAATCAGGCCTTCTGCGCCTTGGACATCAATCTTCAAAAAATCTATCTTGGGTACTGCACTGAAATACGTATCTAAAGCAACTGCCTTAACTCTTATTGACTTTCTGTTGCCCGTATTCCAGATGGCATGACCAGTATCATATTGCGCATCTACATATAAATTCAATTCGCCGTCAGTATTGCTTACCGCACCATGAATGGCAATTATATTTTTGCACTCATTCAGTGCTATATTTCTCAGAAGCAATTTAAAATTATCAGGGTGCGGCTCAAAAGCATAAACTTTTCCGCTATCGCCAACAAGGCGCGATAATAATATTGTCACGGACCCTATGTGTGCACCAACATCAACAACAGTATCGCCTGCTTTTACAGTCTTTTTAATTAATTCTGCTTCGCGCAGGTTCGGACTTATTCCTTTAAGCAAAGCGGCAGAAATAGCACCATGGTCCTTCCAAAACCACAACTCATAACCATTAATCCGCGTTAATATTGGACCCTTCAGTCGCCAAATAACTTTCTGAGCAGTTCGTATGATTGATAACATAATTTCATGCAAGTAACAAGATTTATAAATTTTTAGTTGCCCTGCGCACGTATTTGCTTTACAACATCAAATGCTGTGCGCTGCGACCATAATGAGCTATGCAAATCTTCATCTATATTTCTTTTTCCGCGCAGAGCCTCTGCTAACGCATCTAGTTCCTCTTTCCAGCCTTTTTCAGGAAATTTCCATGTCACTTTATTGGTTTTAGTACCATCCATCACGTACATCTCTTTGAAATTAACAATGCTTGCAGTAGCACCATCCATGTGAACCACTAATTGCTCTTTTGGTAAGGAACGCGCAGCTATTGTAGTGTAATGCAGGCTGGCTAGCGAGCCATCTTCAAATTCCATAGTTATTAGTACGTTATTATTCGTGCTGTGCGGCTCACTTAGTCCTCCCAAGCTCTTTGCAGTAACTCTTATTGGCCTGCGGTTTATCAAAAAATTAAATAAGTCGAAAAAGTGCGTCATTTCCTCAATTATGCGCCCACCCTCCCAGCGAGGCAGGCCTTGTGTTGTTGGTGGTGCAATTGCCACAGTATAAGTAATGAATGCTGGCCTGCGCTTGCAATCCATCCAATCTTTTAATTTTTTCGATAACGGAGAATATCTGCGGTTATGGCCTACCATTAATGTCAGATTTTTTTGTGCAAGAATGTGTTCAATGTTTTTTAGTTCTTCTTCATTCACGCATAGGGGTTTTTCAACAAAAACATTTTTATCTGCGGCCAATGCATCGATTACCATTTGCGCATGCGTCTCTGGTGGTGTCGAAATAAAAACTAGGTCAATTTCAGGATCTCTTAGCGCTTCTGTGAAATCTGTTGTTGCAATTTCTGCTCCGATTAATTTTGCCGCAACTGCTGCGCTGTTGCCTGTTGAAGCCACAACATATTTTATATAAAAATTCTTATTATTAAACAAATTTGGAAAATGAACTTCCGTAGTAAAATGCCCTGGCCCAATAACTGCGGTTTTAATAATATTATTGCTAACAATACTTTTTTCGCGCAAGCGTATACTTTGGTTAAAATCATGTGACTTATAACGCATCAAAACACCTATCGTTTCTTTTTCGCGCAAAAAATCGTATGCCTTGTCAGCATCAGCAACATCAAATACTTTTGAAATAAATGGTTTTAGGGTTATTTTTTTCTGGCATATTAAATTCAAGAATAATTCCATAGTTCTTCTTTCAGTAAACCGCACATAATCAAGCGGATAATCTATTCCATCAATTTCGTATTTCGGATCATACCTGCCAGGCCCATAACTGCGCGCCATTAATATTTTTATTTCCTTTCTATACGCAACAGCCCAATCTATTTCTACTTTAATCACACCTATTATGACAATCGTTCCTTTGCTTCTGCAAAGTTCGCCTGCCAGCTTCAATGGCGCACTACTAGAACTGGCTGCTGCTATGAATACGGCATCTGCGCCCGCAGCTAATTCCTGCAGATTTGTCACATCGCTGGACAGGCATGCTTTAAACCCCAGCTTCTTCGCAAAATCAACTTTCTCTGCGCTCAAATCCACGCCAACTGCATCAAAGCCGAATGCCTTCAAGAGCGTCATGCAGGTCATCCCTACCAAGCCAAGCCCTATCACTGCTACCTGCTCGCCTAATTTTAGCTCTGCCTGATGAATGGCGTGCATGGCAATCGCACCAACTGTCGAAAAAGCAGCCTCCTCCAAAGCAACACCATCAGGTATCTTCGCAACCAAGTTTCTTGGCACTGCCACAAAATCAGAATGCGTTGCAAGGTTTGCGCCGGCGCAGCTTACTAAATCGCCAATTGCCAGATCGGCAACATTTTTTCCCACCTGTATGACCTTGCCAGAACAACTATAGCCTAAAAGCGCAGCTCTGTCAAGATAGTTACTTATGCGCCGTGCAGTAAAAATTCCACCATTGACTAAAATCTGATCTTTTACTAAGTTAAACTTATTTTTTGATATATTCGAGGTAATATTTGTCTTGCTTCCGCTAACATTTCTTTTCTCTGTGCCTGCGCTAATCAACGAATACGCCACTTCAACCAAAACGCCGTTTTCTGGGCAAGCTGGTGCTGGAATTTCTCTCACAATTATTTTTCCTTTTTGTGCAACGACAGATTTCATACAGCTATCAATTCCCGCTTAAAACCAGCATATTTGTATTTGTTCATTCGCATTTCAGCTATTTCAGAAACCTTTTTTAATCTTTCGTAATTATTTGGTTTAAAATGCAAAACGTACAGCGTTTAATAAATCCGCGGTGAATTCATGAAAGAAATTATAAACAGTTTGAAAAATACTTTTTTGAAAATGCAGACACCGGAGGGATATTTTGTTGATCCAGTTTATAATATAATTGATCCGCGCCCAACTGCAGAGATATGCAAAAGTTTTCTTTATTTAGGATATGAAACTGAAGCTAAAAAAGGATTTGACTGGCTGTTGACAGTGCAGCAGCCTAATGGAAGCTGGCTAGAGGTCCTGCCCGACGGCTTTGTCGGCGAGAGTGGTGTTGCTACAAGCGCTGTCGGAAGGCTCATGATGGTCGCATACCGAAAAACAGGCAGGCGTGAATACCTTGATGCTGCATTAAAAGCAGGAGATTATATGCTATCTATAGAATTTTCGCCGGGCTACTTCATTAAATCAAACGGACATTACGCTGATGTTCTGAATGTGGATGCTATGGCTGCTGCGCACTTGTATGAATTATACATAATTACAAAAAAGAAAAAATACCTCGACGCAAGAGATAGGGCGATTTACAACGTCATACGCTATCAATTTAAGGACGGCGCACTCCCATATGCAATACCTGTACGCGCATCGCCTTACGAGTGGCATTTAAATCTGCGCGACCCACATTATCATGCATTAACTTTTTACTTTTTAATCATGGCAGACCCAGAATTTAAAAATATTTATTTGAAAAAGATATTGCCAAAGCTACAGTTCTGGCTGGAAAAAGTGCTGTCTGCCAAAGGCTTTGACTGGTCTGAAGGCAAGCATACATTTTCAGTCGGCGTAAATAGTGGTTATGGCTACGCTGCGTACATTTTAAACTATCTCAAAAGTCCGAAGGCTGGTCTTGCAGTAAATAAGCTGAAAAAAATACAAAGGCCTGATGGTTTATTTAATAGATTTGATGTTTTAACTGCTAGCGAGGTTTTCAAATGGGTTGCAAAAGAGCTGTTTGAATTTAATTATATATCGCCTGCTAATTTTAACTTGGCGACTAAATTAAAAAGAACAAAAAATTATCTCCGCAGGGTTTGGGATAGAACTGCGCCAAATCTAAGATGCTCCTTATTTTATTCGTCACAGATTTTTGACTGCCTAACGGAGATAAGCGTTTAAATTTTTTGTGCAAATATTTCTACCTGCCTTTTTTTAAGAAAGCCATACAAACAGCATAATACTATGAACACTTTTTTAAACCGATATAATTTTCCAAATCCAAAAGGTATTTGCAACAGCCATCCTGTTTTTATTATTTTAAATCCGCTGTCCTGAAGCAAACATAATGCGGATTTTTTAGAAAAAAATCTCTTGTGCGTGTAATCCTCCCAAACGCGCCATTTTCTATTCTCAATAGCATTAACAGTTAAATACAGTTTGCCGTTTTTTTTCATGACGCGATGGATTTCATTCATGGCTTTTTCAACGTCATCCAGATGCTCTAAAATCGATTCGCAATGCACTGCATCAAAATATTCGCTGTCAAATTTTATATCTTCTGCATGCATTTGCACAACATTTAGCCTGTGCGCCTTGCAGATTTCAACAGCTTTTGAATTTGCATCTATTCCAATTGCATCTTTGCCGCAAAACTGCAGAAACCGCCCCCAGCCGCACCCGACATCCAGGATTTTTCCGCTTAAAAACTTAAGTTTCCTTTCTGCAAATACCTCATTGCACTTGTGTCCGGTAGGCGTCTCGCTGGCGAAAAATGAATTGCTGATGTAATGCATGACTATCACGAAATAATAACATATAAAAAGCTATTGGCGTTTAAAAAGGCGTTTAAAAATCATGCCTGCCGCTGCGGATGTTTTTAGTTTTTCTGCAACTATTTCAATCTCTTTTGTAAAATACCCGAACACATATAAGAATACCGTATGCGCTGCCATTAAACCAAATAAATACGCCGCGCGGGCGATCTGGCTTTCCATGCTAAAGAAAGCGGCGCTCATAAGCAAAAATACTACTGCGATAAGCAAAATTATTTTCTTAAAATTACACCTTATTGCTTTTTTTAATATAATTATGTAGCTGACGGATAGCATGCCTGTGCTTATAATTGTTGCAAAACATGCTCCAATGGTGCCAAACCTAGCAATTAGCACAATATACAGCGGAATTGCGACGGCTATTGATATTAGTGTAGCGATTGTAGCTTCTTTTACCTTATTCTGGCTTAGTATGAATGAATGCGCCAACCCATACAGCGCCATAAATACCGCGGCAAATAGCAAAATTGCAAATAAATCTGCGGCCGCAATGAAATTTTCTCCAAAAAGAAGAACTATTATCTCATTTCTGAACAGCATCAAAGGCAGAACTATATATCCTAATAACGAAATATAATAAATCATCATCTTTTTCAGCAGATACCTTGTTTTTTCTATCTGATTGCCTGCGGCTGTTTGAACTGCAAATGGAAATATGGTATTTTTTACTGCAGTTGGCAAAAAAAGCCCGATAAACGTTACTATGGTTATGCCAACACTGTACAAACCAACATCAGCTTTTGACTGAAGCGCTCCGAGAAGCAGTCTGTCCGAATTCAACAGCACGACTATCGCGATACTCAACAAGGTTATCGGCAGGCCTAATTTCACCATTGGAATTATTTTTGACCAGAAATCTCTATCATAATATTTTGACAAGCCAAATATGACTGTGCCTGACATTACTATGGGCGCCACTACTAATGCTGCAATTCCTGCGCTAACTTTGTATCCAATAAACAACAGCGCAGCAGATATTACTAATGTTAGGATTGCTTTCCCAGATTCGAGAATCGCATAATTGCCAAAATGCTTGAATCCGCGCTCTATTCCTAAAATAGTATTAAATAAAATACCTCCAAATATTATTACAGAGCTGAGTTGTATGTGTAATAATGATGCTTGTTTGTTAAAAAATAAATATATGATGCCTGATAAGGCAAAATGAAGACCTGAAACAATCAATCCTAACACAACACCCATAAATAATGCTGCAGAAATTATTTTTTTGAAGTTTTGGCTGCTAGGTTCGACTTCTGCCATTTTTTGGACAACAACAGTTTGTATGGAAAATAATCCAAGCACAGTAAACCAGGACGATAAAAGCACAGATAAGTTGAATTGCCCTAATCCTTCTGGTCCTAGCATGCGCGCCAGCAAAAGAGCAAAAAGTGCGCCAAATAGCTTAGCAAAAAGCAGGCCTGCAGTAGTAAGCGCGCTTCCTTTAATTATCTGATGTAATAATCCATCCGAACTCAAAACCATGCGTTTCAATTTTAAAATAATCTTAAAAAGCTATCTAGTCTGAACTTGCTCTGAATGCGCCACATTATGCCAACTAAACACAGATATCAACAATACTACGGCTGCAAACGCATATGTCGTTATTAATAAAATTGTAAAGACGGCCATAGTATTTTCTGCGGCAATTGCAAAACTACCGAATAAAACAACTGCAAAAAACTCTTTTACGCCCAGGCCAGCTAGTGTTATCGGCACTAGTGCTAATAATTTTATGAGCGCGTACAATCCAATCAGCAAGATATAATTAATATGCACTCCTCGTTCCAAAAATAATATATATATCATAAAAAATGCGGCCTGCCACTGTAAATTAGTTAGCAGGAAATTCAAAAACAATCTTTTTTTTCTAGCTAACAGTTTTTGCAGCGCGGAAGAAAATCCTGCAAAATGTTTTACGCGCCCACCGATTAATTTTTTAACGAGTGCATGAATAATATGGCTCTTCGATGCAATAGGTAGAAATAAGACTAATAATATTGCTGTGGCAATTAGCCATATTTTATTCGGCATTAAAAACAGCGCACCTATTAACGCGAAAACACACAATACTAGCAAGCTTATGGTGCGATCCAAAAAAACTGCTGCCATAGTCTTCCCAACTTCAAAGCCATCTTTTTTAAGCAAAAACGGAAATAATAAATCGCCGGATTTGCTTGGCAAAAAAAGCCCGAGCGCCCAAGTTTCGAGCGAATACCTAAGCACTTTTGCAAACTTAATATTTGGGTAATCAACTGTTAAAAAAATAGTATAATTAACTGCAACTAAAATAAGCGATAACACATAAATTAGCACTATTAGCAGGATTGTTTGTAATTTTGTAGCAAACAAAGCGGTAATTATGCTAGCAGGGCCAATTTTATAAAAAAGCATGGCTAACAATGCCGCGCTAAGCAATAATTTAATTATGTTGAAAAATTTATTTCTCATGTTTTATCATATCTGCCAAAAAGCCGAACAGCCATATCTGAATTGCCGCTACAATTAGAAGCATTGTCAGCACGGTGCTAGGTATGTGGCCGATGCGCCCAAATTTTGCAAAAAGATAAATCAACCAGATGCCAAGGGCCGCGCCTGCCAGAAAAAAGCCTGCGCCAAAATAGCCAAAAAACTTCAAAGGCTCAAAATCCCTATATATGCGGAATAAGTTAATCCATGCTTTTAGTGCGTATTCAAATGGCTGTACAATTGGATGCGAACGCATAAGCCGACTCTCACGCGTCTTTCGCGCCATTATTGGTATTTCTTTGATAATATATTTATTTTTTACTGCGCGTATTATCTGCTCTTGCGTATAAGTATGGTTTGATATTATTCTTAGCTGAGCGACTTTTTTTGTAAATGCGCGGAATCCAGTCTGCGCATCAGTTATTTTTGCGCGCGCTATATGCGATATTGCTTTCGAGAATGCGATGTTGCCAATGCGTTTTAACAAAGGCATTTGTTCGATGCGCCCCAAAAACCGGCTTCCCAGCACTAAGTCAGCACCATTGTTTATTTCTTGCAGAAGTATTGGTATGTCCTCTGCAGAATATTGCCCATCAGCATCTGTATGAACTATTACATCTGCTCCTAATTCCGCTGCTTTCTGAATTTCGCTTTTGAACGCCTCGGCCAGCCCGCAATTATAGGGATG
>DUFN01000020.1 GCA_013331935.1 Nanobdellota archaeon
GATTTCGCAAACTCTTCTGTCTTTTCTCCTGTTGCTTGAGCGAGCTCTGAGAATTTTTGGCTGGCCAGCTCTGCAAACCTTGTTCCTTCTTCCTTCAAAACTTCTGATGCCTTCAGCCCTGCATCCTGCAGGAAACCCATCAGCTTCTTTCCGCCGTCCTTGAGCTTCTTGGACAGCTCTAGGTCTGCATCTTCATCAGAATCGTATTTGTTCGGCATCAACTGATTGGCACTTTTGGAGAATTTAAAGTTTTTATTGCTCAAACATACACTTTACTACAAAGCAGAAACAGCACAAACTTATATACAATCAAACCCAAGCAAGTTCGGTGTAAATATGTTTGGGAAAAAAGGACAGGGAATGCACATGTTCGGCGGGCTGGACATTGTAATCGTACTAATAGGCGTATTTTTGGGAATGTTCCTGGTTTATTATGGAATAAATGCTGGCTGGTTGCCTTCAGATATGTTCTGCGGGTCAGTTGCTGCGCCGGTGGCATAAGATGGCTACAAGAGCAAACAGGCGCACATCAACATCATCATTTATGACAAAGGAAATAGTCACAATTGAAGAGCTCTGCTNNCTGGCTTTTTGTAGGGCTTGGCTTTGGATTCCTTCTTGGAAGGGGAGCAGGCTTCATGATGCTGGCCCTGCCAATAGCAATATTCTTGGTGATGGCCTTCTGGTATTTTGAAAGGAAGAGCCTATATTAATTTTAATTTGTTTTTTTCTTAGTATTTTCAACGTTTTAATTATATTCTCCACTATAAAAAATCATTTAAAGCTGTCCTTCTTGCTCAGTAATGATGTTCAGCCTAAAGCTTACTGATTTGCGGATTTTGAATGGCGCTGTAAATATATTGGCTGATTTTATAACTGAAGCCACTTTTTCAATACAAAAGGAAGGAATAAAGCTGATTGCGATGGACCCTGCGAATATCAGCATGGTTGTCCTGACAATCCTTCCATCTGCTTTTGTCGAATACGCTGTCGATGAGCCTGAAGAGCTGACTGTAAATCTAGAAAGCCTGAAGCAGGCCCTCAAGCGGGCAAAGCCAACGGAGACAATTGCATTGACTTCTGAAAAAAGCAAGCTCAAGCTCACGATTGCCGGCGCATCTTCGAAAAAGTTCTTCATCCCATTATTAGATAGGGAAAGCAAGGAGAGGAAGGTGCCTGCGCTGGAATTCATGGCAACTGCAGAATTAAACGCAAGCGAATTCAGGGACTACATAGACGACCTTTCTTTTGCAAGCGAGGCTGCAACTTTTGAATTAGATAAAAATACTTTCACGCTAAGTTCCGGCGACACAGGCAATAAAGTTACTGTTGAAGTAAACAAAGGAAACGATGCCCTGCACCAGTTAAACGCAAAAGATGCTGTTAAATCAATATACAGTATAGAGTATCTCAAGAAGATGGCCCGCTCTGCATCACTGGCAGATGTGGTTACAGTCCAGCTGAGTTCAGATTATCCATTAAAACTTGATTTCAAGAGCATAAATAAACTACAATTGTCATTTATTCTTGCGCCAAGGATTGAAAATAAATAAATTCTAATTATTTTTAATCGGTGCATAAATAATATTGCTGAATTTTTCGAAAATTTTGGTAAAAATAGTTGATTTGTTTGCTCAAGAATATAAAGCATTTAATAATGGCGAGATATTGCAGAAATATAATGGCAGAAAAAGAAAATCTCGCTGGCGAAAATAATGAAAAACCAAAAATTCAGAAAACTTCAACGAATTTGACAAATATAATTATTATTATTGCACTCGTCGGGGTTTTTGCTATTTTGGTTGGCCAGCCAGCCCTCACAGGTAACGCTTCCCTTTGCATCGTGACAAACCCTGGTCAGCAGTCAGTGCAGGAAGTTTCTGAAAGAGAGCCTTACACGGTTTACAAAG
This sequence comes from Nanobdellota archaeon, assembly GCA_013331935.1. Classification (GTDB taxonomy): domain Archaea; phylum Nanobdellota; class Nanobdellia; order UBA10117; family UBA10117; genus UBA10117; species UBA10117 sp10117u. Next base: position 1,911 of record DUFN01000020.1, read on the forward strand.
ATGTCGAAGAGCCATTCAACTATAATATTGTATCGCACTATGACGGTTATGTTACTTATAATTACGTAAACAAAAAATATGGCAAGCTTGAGATAAAAAATACAGAAGACCACTCTGGAATTTTCACTGTGAAAAGTATTTTCACTGATGGCGAAAAGAAAACTGAACAGGTTTTGAGCTACGACATTTCGCCTGAAACAATAAGATTATTTTACTTCGAATACTATGACCAATACAGGGACACAGACGGTGCAATGTTTGCTTATGAAGTAATTCCACCAACAAAAAAAACAAACATGGCAGTAACTGAATACAGAGACGTTACAAAAACAAAAAATGTTGCAGTTGGTAAGGAAGTCAGCTGTTTATAATTCGAATATAAATATTTTTATAGGTGTATTTTTTATAATTTTCATGGCAATCTACAGATGTGCAATATGCAAATATGAATTTGATGAAGATAAAACTAAAAAGAATTTTTCTGATTTGAAGGCCTGCCCTTCCTGCAAGGCAAAAAAATCAAACCTCAAAGAAGCAAAGGACTTTCTTGAAGAAGCAGTCGAACAGCTGAGCAAATACCGGGCAGGCACGCCAAAAGAAGAGATTGTTGATGAGGATGATTAGTTTAGGACAAAGATTTATATAGTCCCTGTGTGCTGATTGTGATGCGCTATGCGCTTGGAGGGTATATAAAATGACGAGATATTTTGTTTTGGTGCAGGGTGGAAAAGAAACAGATCATGTTTTTACAGGCAGTTCGCCGAGAAGGGCCGCTTTGAAAGCAGCTACGCGGGGAATGTCTGATATAAAACTCAGAGAAAGAGGAACAGACCGGCTTCACATTTTCAAAGGCTCAAGAAAACAAGTAACAGCGCCAGAAGACAGGCCAGCATGGCTGCCTGCAAAAGTCTGGAGGCCAGTAGTAAAGAAGGTTGAACTTAAACACTTAAAAAAATAAAAATCTATCTGCCGTTTTTTCTTCTATTTTTTGCGTTTTTCCTTCGGTTGTTTTCGTTCCGTCCCATGTTATTACATGATTGATTTGCCTTATTAATACTTTTGCAGGCACAATACTTAAAAACTTAAGCCACCTGACAAGCGCATGGAATTCAAAGAAGCGCTTTATTATATTCTGATACTTTTATTCAGCACAGCTTGCCTTTACATACTTTTATTTAAATCTGAACTTTTAATCAATCGCTGGTTTATCGGTGGAGTAGTAGCTATAATTTATATAATATTAAACCAATTACATAATTTAATAGGGAAAAATGGCAATACAAATCATTAAAAAAAACACACTAACTATATTGGGCGCAATACTCGGCGGATTAGCTGGAAGTTGGAGCGGTGCTGCAGTTGGCGGTTTAGTTGGATTTATTTTAGATAATTTATTCCAAAAGTAATTGCACAATTCCAATTAAATATTTTTCCTTCGCCGAAATTATTTTTACATTGCGAATGTCCCCTAATTTCAAACCCTCTGCCTTCAGCAAAATTGGTTTATAACTTGCATTTCTTGCCACAAAAGTGCCATCATCATTTTTTTCATCCACGAGTGCTTGCCCTTGCCAGCCAATCCACTTTTTATTTTGTTCCATAGTTATTTCATCGCAGAGCTTTGTCAGTTGCCTGCTTCTTGCTTTTTTTACATCGCCGCGCAGCTGTTTCATTTCTGCTGCATTGGTGCCGGGGCGCGGCCAGAACTGCGAAATGTTTATCATATCTGGCTTTGTCTCTTTTATCAACTTAAGAGTTTTTTCAAAATCTTTTTCAGTTTCTGATGGAAAGCCGCATATTATGTCTGTTGCTATTGTTATTTTGGGAAAAACTTCTCTGAACGCTTCAACAATTTTTTTGAAATCTTTGGCGGAATGCCCGCGCCGCATGTCTTTCAAAACCCTATCACTGCCAGATTGAACTGGAATGTGCAGGAATTTGAAAACTTTTTCATTTTTGTACGCCGCAATTAATTCTTTCTGAAACATTTTAATCCACTGCGGGTTAGCCATTCCATTTCTTACAAAAAACTTGCCGTGGATCGCGCATATTTTTCCTAAAAGATTAGCAATGTTTGTTCCTCTGTCAATTCCATAGGTGCCGTTGTCCTGCGAGGTCAGCCAGATTTCTTTGCATCCATCTCTTACTGCAGACTCTGCCTGCGCAAGGATTCGCGCTTCTGAAAAAGAATATGTATTGCCCTTTGCTAATTTTGTGGCGCAGAACGTGCAGTTTGACATACACCCCTGAAGTATTTGAATTGTTTCAACCACTGGATTTTTTCTTATTCGTGGTAAGGCTGCGCGGTCTAATTTTTTATCTGAGAAAACCTGAACAACTTCTCCGCGCGCAACTTCATCAACATATTTTGCGATTTCGCCCTCGCTGTTTAGACCGATATAAGAAATTCCATTCAATTTGTTCAGATGCTGTTTATCTTGTACGAGACAGCCTGTTGCAATGATTTTTTTGCCTTTTTGTTTCAGTTTTTCAATTTCCTTTAACTCGTCAATTTCAACGCGGTGTTTAACTGTGCATGTGTTTGCGATAATAACATCTGCTGAAGTTTCATCCTTGACTAACTCGTGGCCTGCCCGTGCAAGCAGGCCCGCCATTATCTCGCTGTCTGACTGCGAAGCAGCACAGCCCCATGTTTTTATCAAGACTTTCATAAGAAACAAACAATAATTTATCTTTTAAACCTATTTCATCCGCTAAATCAATCGCGCAACGCCGCTCTCTCTTGCTGCAGATGCAACAGCCTTCGCAACTACCTGCATGACGCCGCCGTCAATTGTGTTTGGCAGGATTTTCTCAGCAATGGGATTTTGCACCATACCTGCCAGTGCCTGCGCAGCAGCTATCTGCATTTTCGTGTTTATCTTCCTTGCGCGGACGTCCAATGCACCGCGGAAAACGCCTGGGAATGCCAGGCTGTTGTTGATTTGGTTTGGAAAATCTGACCTGCCAGTTCCGATGACTTTTGCGCCAGCCTTTTTTGCTGCATCTGGATAAATTTCGGGATTTGGATTCGTGAGCGCGAAAACAATCTGGTTTTTGTTCATCCTTCGCACCATTTCTTCAGAGATTGAATTTTCTATTCCAATTGCTCCAATTAATACGTCTGCGCCGGCCAGTGCATCTTCTATCTTGCCTTTTGTTTTGTTTTTGTTTGTCATGCCTGCGATTTTTTCCTTGTACTTGTTCATGTTTTCCTTTCGCCCTTCGTAAATTATTCCAGAAGAATCAACTAGAATTATGTTTTTGAAACCGTATTCCACTAGCAGCTCTGCGATGCCGAGACCTGCTGCGCCAGCCCCGCCAATTACAACCTTGGCAGACTCATGCTTCTTGCCGACAACCTTCAGCGCGTTTATCAGGCCAGCCAGTACCACAATAGCAGTGCCATGCCTGTCATCGTGAAAAACAAAAATATCTAGTTTTTCTGAGAGCCTTTCGTAAATCTCGAAACATTTCGGCGTTTCTATATCTTCTATGTTGATTCCGCCGAAAGTCGGCGACACCATTTCTGCAAAGCTAACTATTTCGTCTGCTGTTTTTGCTTTTATGCAGAGCGGGAATGCATCCACATTGCCGAATTGCTTGAATAGGATTGCCTTGCCTTCCATAACTGGAAGGGCTGCTTCCGGGCCGATTTTTCCCAAACCCAAAACGCGCGTGCCGTCAGTGATGATTGCAACTGAATTCCCTTTGTTTGTCAAATCATAAACCCTGTTTTTGTTTTTGAAAATCTCGCGCGAAACTTCTGCAACGCCCGGCGTGTAAAATAAACTAAGCATCTTCATCGAGTCAATAGGCATTTTGCTTTTGATTTCAAGCTTGCCTTTCAACTTCTCGTGCAATGCTAATGATTCTGATTCGATCGTCATGTGCAGATAAAATAGAATGACTTTATAAAATTATGCAACCCTTCCGCCATTCTCAACTTTTCTTTCTGGCTGCAGCAAAACTATGCCTTGCTTATCCAAGACACCAATAACCAGGCACTCAGATTTTACAGATGCTACTTGTTTCAGCGGGAAATTCACAACCGCAAGGATTTGTTTTCCAACTAAATCTTTTGTGGAATAAAGCTCTGTGATTTGTGCGGAACTATATTTAACGCCGAACGGCCCGAAATCTATTTTTAATTTATAAGAGGGCTTCTTCGCGCCTTTGTTTTCTTCGGCAGATAAAATCGTGCCCGCGCGGATTTCTACTTTTTCAAAGTCATCCCAGCTAAGTGTCATTTATCTTTTTAGCTAAATTTATTAGCTCTCCTAGATCTTCATCGAGTCTGTCTTCTGGCAAGCCATCAATGGCGAACCATGCACATTCATCAGATTCGTCATTAATTGTTATTTTTATATTTTCAGCTATTTTTGTAAAATATATGAAATGTACTGCGTGCACTTGCGGATTTATCCAAACAGGATGTTCCTTAATTCGCAGCATTCGTATGTGTTTTTTATCTAAATCTAGATTTGCTTCTTCTTTCGCTTCCCGCGCACAGGCATCTATGGTGTATTCTCCAAACTCTACAACTCCGCCGACATTACCCCATGCGCGACCCCATTTTTTCCTTTTCGCGGCATTTCGTTTTAGCATCAAAAGCTTAGTCATCTGCCGATTAAATACCAATAAAACTACACCGAGACCGAATCTTTTATTCTCAATTTCCATTTATTTCATCCCGCTCAGCACTTTAATCCTCTTCAGCATGTTAGGGTGCGTGCTCATTAATTCCATCAGCCTGTCCAGCCCGGACAGCTTGATGTGCCTCTCGCTTAATTGCGCTAATTCTTCTGCGTCAATATGCCCGCTCTTGTCAAAGTCCAGCGCCGCAAGTTCGCGGATGTCATCATGCGCTCGCGAGATGTCGTTTGCGAAAAATGCTTTCATCCCCTCAACTTTTTTTAATTCGTGGCGCGAGCATTTAGCAGAGCCGTAAACCAATTTATACAAAGCAGATGCAAGTGAGTGCGGCTCGTTCCCCAAAGTTACAGAGCCGGCATCTGCGTAGTACTCCCTAATTCTAGAGGCATACAGTACTAAAAGATTTGTCACAAAATAAAGTATAAACGCGAAAATACCAATGGCTGCGGCGTTGCTTCTGTTGTCGCCGCGCGACCACATTAGATTCCACGCGATGTACCACGCAATCATCGGAATAACTGAAATTAAAGTTATTACCGCGACATCTCGGTGTTTGAGGTGCGATAATTCATGGCCTGCGACTGCTTCCAGCTCTTTTTTACTTAATAAATTCATAATTCCCTGTGTGAAACAGATTCTACCATCTGATTTCCACCTGCCAAAGGCAAAAGCGTTTGGAATTCCCAAACGCGAGATTCCAATTTTTGGCTTTGGTATGCCAGATTTCTTCGCTAAGCGTTCAACCATGGCATGCAGTTCTGGTTCATCTTTCTCGGAAACATATTTTACGCCCATTGACCAGCCAACGATGGATGGGCCAATCAAATACTGCAAGAGTGTCATCCCAACTGCTAGAACTCCGTAAAAAATGAAATTTCCGAAACCGAGGTATGTGCTAACCGCGGCAACAAGCGCGTAGATTATTCCGAAGAGGACTGCAACCAGCAGGAACATTCTAATCTTCAACCACCATACGTTTGGGACTGTTGGCATAGCGAGTTAGATTTAATAAACAGCAATTTAAACCTTTTGCATGCTTCCCGAACTCAGCGCAAAGTTCCCGGAATTGCGGAAAAAATTAATGAAACCGTTTGTTGTAGATGTAAATCCAAACATGGTTTCTATTGCCGCGCTTCTAGTGGCAATTACTGCCGGCTATTTCCTCTGGCAGAACCTTTTGTTGCCTGCCGCAGTTTTTGTTTTGCTGAACGGATTTCTCGACATGCTTGACGGCGAGATTGCAAAAACTTTTAAAAAAGAAACAAAGTTTGGGGATTTTCTGGACCATAGTTTTGACAGAATCGCGGATGTCGCAATCCTTCTCGGATTAACACTAAACAAAAATGTTCCGGACTTTCTGGGCTTCGGAACAATAATTTTGGTTTTGCTCGTGTCATACTTGGGAACAGAAGCACAGGCTCTGTCAGGGAAAAGGCTTTACGCTGGCTGGCTTGGCAGGGGAGACCGGCTGGTTTTAATCGCAGTGGGCGCACTTGCACAGGTTTGGTTTGAACAGGCGCTTTATGTTATGGCTATAATTCTACTGAGCCTGTCGATAATAAGTTTCGCACAGAGATTCTATGCAATTGTGAAAATACTGAATCAGCCAATGTAATCCGGCACGTCCCTTGGATTTGGGTCTTGCGGCTCGTCAGTCGGCTGTTCTTCATCTTCATCAAGCATTTCTTTTGGCATTTTATTCTCCTTCAATTTAACAAGCTTTATATGTTTTGACTCGTGGACAACATCCACTTTGCCCTTTAAATAGCTGTTAAGATAATTCGATACAGTTGACTTTGTCAATCCGGTTTTTTTGGCTATGTCGCGCACCCATGTTCCGTGTGGACTGCCTCTCAGAGCATATAAAATCAATTCTATTTTATGCTTGGATGGGCCTGGCTTGCGGCTCATTTTAAATACCTCTTCAGCCAGCCGCGCAGCAATAAAAATAAAACTTCATCTGCTTCATCAGTATTAAAGCCATGATCTGCGCCTTTTACTATTTGCAGTTCTTTTGTACATTTTGCTTCTCTGTAAAAATCCCTGGCTTGCTGAACGGGTATTGACTTATCTTTATTGCCGTGGATAATTAACCACGGCACTTTTATCATTTTTGCTTTCTCAATTACTTTATATTCGCGCGCATTAACGAACAGCGCTAAAGAATATTTTTGCCAAGATTCTGCGCCAATAGAATAGCCATTCTTTTTGGCTTCTGCAAGCCTATTTCCGCCCAACCAAGCATCTAAATTATGAGGGGCCGCCATTGTTATTAAACATTTTACGCGCTTATTTTTTGCGGCGATGCAAATAGAAGCTGTGCCGCCAAAGCTCGCACCAATCAACACTACATTGCTATTTAGAAAATCTATCGCGGCGTTCAAATCATTTATATTAGTTGTCAGCGTAGTTTCTGAAAAATCGCCTTCTGACTCACCGCGTCCGCGGAAATCAAATGTTAGCACCCTGTAGCCTTTTTTAGCAAACCCTGCTGGCCACGAAGGTGTAGTCTCCCATTCCGCGCTTACCCAACCGATTCCTGCTGCAAAAACCAACGTGTAGTTATACCTTTTCGGAGTCCAAAGATTGCCGGCAAGCCTTTGCCCTTTGCTGTTTTTGAACCAGACTTTTTGAATTTTCATGCCTTTATTAGCCAATTGTCCAATATATATTTAGTTTTTCACGAATTAAAGGTAAACTTGTGTTTCCATATAGAAATTTTGGACAATCGGACATATTATACTGATTTTAGAAAAATCTTGCTAAGCTCTGCTGTGCCTGCAATCCCTTGAGCAAAACCGACTCCTGCCTGAACCTCTGCACCCCTAACTGTAATTTTGTATCAACATAATCCAGCGCGGATTTCAAATCTGTAAACTCACGCGGTGTTTGTTTCAGAGCATTCCTTGTTATTTCCCTGCAAGCCCACACGCCAAGCGGAATGTAGCCCGTGTAAGCCTCGCGGAAGACAAGTGCGGTTGCCTGCCTTCCAAGCTTCACGAGCTTTTCTGCAACAGCTAACCTAACAGAATAAAAGCATCCGCCAACTGAAGAATATTCCTTTTTCCCTGCGTTTGCCTCCCAGTCAGAGAAAATCATCTCTTCGTTCCCAAGCACATGTATGAATGCCTCTGTCCACTCATATTGCCACACGTTTGGCACAAGAAGGACTGCAAAATAATTATCTAGTGCGGAAAATTCGTAAACCTGATAGCAGTCCAGCAAGGGGTTTTCTTTTACCTTGCCAACGAGATATTTTCCAATAGTATTATCAACCGCGGTAATGCTCCACCTGGTAGGCACGAGCCGCCTGTTCTTTTCCAAACCAAACGCGCCAACTGAAAATGCTTTTTGTATTTGCGTGAACTGCAGGCCTTTGCCATACAATGACAGGACTGCATCAGTTGATTTCAAATCAGTATCGTCATGGGCTTTCTCAAGTTTTGGCTCGAATTTTACATTTTCCTTTTCAAAACTTTTTAACTCAGCGGATGGCCCAAATGGCGCATGCGATTCATCAAAGCCATACGAAATGCCTGCTGGCTTTTTTGCAAATTCTGCATTTGAATAAACGGGGCGTTTTGCCAGCGCAATCTCCTGCACTTTTCGTACTAATTTATTATTGAAATCTTTTATGCCTGCCTGCTGTTTGCCTCTGACTAACTGCAATCTCAACGATGCAATCTCGGCAGAATTAAAGCCTTCTGAAAGCCAGCCTTCTGGAAAATCTAAAATCGCAGTGCCAGTTGTTTCTGCAGACAGCATTGGCCCTACAAAAACCTTCGGGTAGCTATAAGCGCCGATGAAGACAGACGGAGGCGAACTGCCCTGCATCGCCTCGCCAACTTCGATTGATTTAATCTTCTGGCC